>CAYSZN010000502.1:0-3376 GCA_964435425.1 uncultured Akkermansia sp.
GGAGCATGGTGCTGCGCTGCGAGCTGCCCAATGCCGACGGGCGCTTCACCCCCGGACTCTTCACGCGCGTGCGGCTGCCCATGACCGCCGAATACGACGCCCTCCTCGTCGCGGAGGAGAGCATCCTCACCGACCAGGCCAGCAAGTATGTCATCGGCGTCTCGCCGGACAGCACCACGGTGTTCAAGCCCATCGCCATCGGTCCCTCCTACGATGGGAAGCGCATCGTGCGCAGCGGGCTCGCCGCCGGCGAGAAGGTGGTCGTCAACGGCATGGCGCGCCTGCCCCAGCCGGGCATGCCCGTGCAGCCCGTCGAGGCTCCGGCCACCGGCCAGGAGAGCGCGGCGAAACCCTGACAGAAGACTATGAATTTCGCCAAGTTCTTCATCGACCGTCCCATCTTCGCGGCGGTCCTCTCCATCCTGCTCACCCTGCTGGGGGCCATCGCGCTGCCCACGCTCTCCATCGAGCAGTATCCGCAGGTGGTGCCGCCCACCGTGCTCGTCACCGCCCGCTATCCGGGCGCGAACCCCGAGGTGCTCGCGCAGACCGTCGTCCGCCCCATCGAGCAGGAGATCAACGGGGTGGAGAACATGCTCTACCTCTCCTCGAACAGCACCTCCGACGGCACCAGCACCATCACCGTGACCTTCAAGCTCGGCACCGACCTCGATGTGGCGCAGGTGCAGGTGCAGAACCGCGTCGCCATCGCCGAGGCGCGCCTGCCCGAGGACGTGCGGCGGCAGGGCGTGACCACCGTGAAGCAGTCGCCGAACTTCACCCTCATCGTCAACCTCGTCTCGCCCGACAAGACCCTCGACGAGCTCTTCGTCAGCAACTACGCCCTGCTCAACATCAAGGACGAGCTCGCCCGTCTGCCCGGCGTCGGCATGGTCATGAACTTCGGCGGCAAGGAATACTCCATGCGCGTCTGGCTCGACCCTGACAAGATCGCCTCGCGCGGCCTCACCGTCGCCGACGTCACCAACGCCATCCGCGAGCAGAACGTGCAGGCCGCCGTGGGCACGCTGGGGGCGGAGCCCGCGCCGACCGGCACGCCCTACCAATACACCGTCACCACCCAGGGGCGGCTCGTCGAGGCCTCCGAGTTCGAGAACATCGTCCTCAAGCGCGGCGAGCAGGGCCAGATCACCCGGCTCAAGGACGTGGCCCGCGTCGAGCTGGCCGGGCGCGAGTATTCGTCCGAGTCCTACATCGACCGGATGCCCACGACCGCCCTCGGGGTGTTCCAGCTTCCCGGATCCAACGCGATCGAGACGCAGAAGGCCGTCATCGCGAAGATGGAGGAGCTGAAGGAAAGCTTCCCGCCCGGGCTCGAATACAAGATCGTCTACGACACCACCGTCTTCACCAGCAAGTCCATCGACGCGGTCATCCACACCTTCATCGAGGCGCTGCTGCTCGTCGTGCTCGTCGTCGTCGTCTTCCTCCAGAACTGGCGGGCCTCGATCATTCCGCTGCTGGCGGTGCCCGTCTCCATCGTCGGCACCTTCCTCGTGATGAAGCTCTTCGGCTTCTCGCTGAACAACCTGACCATGTTCGGGCTCGTCCTCGCCATCGGGATCGTCGTCGACGACGCCATCGTCGTGGTCGAGAACGTCGAGCGGAACATGGCCCTCGGCCTCGCCCCGCGCGAGGCGACGAGGCGGGCCATGGAGGAGGTCAGCGGCCCCGTCATCGCCGTGGCGGTCGTGCTCACCGCCGTCTTCGTGCCCACCGCCTTCATGACCGGCCTGACCGGACAGTTCTACCGGCAGTTCGCGCTCACCATCGCCGTCTCGACGATCATCTCCGCCTTCAACTCGCTGACCCTCTCGCCCGCGCTCAGCGCCATCCTCCTGAAGCCGCACGGCGCGAAGCCGGACTGGTTCCAGCGGCTCATGAACTTCGCCTTCGGCTGGTTCTTCAAGTCCTTCAACTGGATCTTCGACAAGCTCTCGCGCGGCTACGCGGGCGCGGTGCGTCGGACCCTGCGCCTCGCCATCATCGCGCTCCTCCTCTACGGCGGTCTCCTCTACCTGACCGGCGGCATCTTCAAACGCGTGCCCACCGGCTTCGTCCCCGGCAGCGACAAGGGCTACCTCATCGCCTTCGCGCAGCTCCCCGACGCCGCCTCGCTCCAGCGCACGCGCGAGGTGACGGCCCGCATGGCCGAGGTCGCGCTCGAGACCCCCGGCGTCGCCCACGCCGTCGAGATCGCCGGATTCAACCTCATGGCCGGCGGCGCGGCGATGTCCAATGCCGGCACCCTCTTCCTCATCCTCGACGATTTCGAGGAGAGGGCCAAGGATCCGAACCTGTCGATGGACGCCATCCTGGGCCAGCTCAGCGTCTCCTATTCGCAGATGCAGGAGGCCTACGTGCTCTGCTTCCCGCCCCCCGCCGTGGACGGTCTGGGCAATGCGGGCGGCTTCAAGATGCAGATCAAGGACACGGCCGCCCAGGGGAAGGACGCCCTCGCCGGGGCCGCCTTCGGCATGATGATGGCCGCGAACCAGACCGAGGGCCTCGCCGGCGTCTTCACCTCCATCCGACCTCAGTCCCCGCAGGTCGTCATCGACGTCGACCGGGTCAAGGCCAAGAGCATGGGCGTGCGCCTCGCCGACATCTTCGACACCCTCCAGACCGCGCTCGGCTCCGCCTACGTGAACGACTTCAACCGCTTCGGCCGCGTCTACCAGGTCTACGCCCAGGCCGAGGCGAAATACCGCGTCCACGCCTCTGACATCACGCGGCTCAAGGTCCGCAACGACGAGGGCGGCATGGTGTCGCTGGGCGCGCTGGTGCAAGTCCGCGAGACCACCGGCCTCGACCTCGCCAGCACCTACAACCTCGCCGCCAGCGCCGACCTCATGGGCAGTGCCCTGCCGGGCGTCTCCTCCGGGCAGGCCATCGCCAGGATGGAGCAGCTCGCCCGCGACATCCTGCCGCCGGGCTTCTCCTTCGAGTGGACCGAGCTGACCCTGCAGGAGATCCTCGCCGGGAACAGCGCCGTCTATATCTTCCCGCTCTGCGTGCTCTTCGTCTTCCTAGCCCTCGCCGCGCAGTATGAAAGCTGGTCCCTGCCGCTGGCCATTATTCTCATCGTGCCGCTCGTCATCCTCGCCGCGCTCGTCGGGGTGATGACGCGGGGCATGGACAACAACATCTTCACCCAGATCGGCCTCGTCGTGCTCGTCGGCCTCGCCTCGAAGAACGCCATCCTCATCGTCGAGTTCGCCAAGCAGCTCGAGGACCAGGGCCACAGCCTCGTCGACGCCGCCGTCGAGGCCTGCCGCCTGCGCCTGCGTCCCATCCTGATGACCAGCTTCGCCTTCATCCTCGGCGTCGTGCCGCTCGCCTTCGCCTCGGGCGC
>CAYSZN010000503.1:0-3376 GCA_964435425.1 uncultured Akkermansia sp.
GCGCATCGACGAAGGGCGCAGAGGGCGGGGGAATGTCCAGCATTGCGAGAACTGGACGCCGTCGTTCTCCGAATCGAAAAGGTTCATCGTGGGTACCGTGATCGGATTCAGAGAGGTTGGATCATTCTCCGCCAGAGCGGGTCGAGATGCAGGGTGACGAGCTGCATCGCCTTCTCCGCCTCCGGCGTGCCCTCGTAGTCGCGCAGGGCGCGCTCGGCGGCGTAGATCATCGCGAGCTCGCGGTCGTTCATGCCGATGATGTCGATGCGTCCTTGGATGACAGCGGGGCTGAATCCGAAGCTGGCGAAGAGCGAGGGGTCGAAGGGCTCGGAGGCGTGAGAGAAGGCCGCGATCTTCTCGTACCGGTTCGAGGCGAGCGACTGCTGCAGCAGGTTGTTCCAGAAGTAGACGTTGCGGGGCGATTCGAATCCAGTGAGGACGGAGTGGCCGCGCGCGCTCCATCGGAGGCAGATGGTGCGGCTGCTCGGATAGCGTTCCTCCTGCTGGCCCAGGGCGGGATGCTTCGCTCCGACGGCGCGGATGAAGCGTCCGATGCGTTCGAGGTCGAGCGTCAGCGGAGAGCCCGAGAGCAGATCCCGCTCGCGTTGGGCGAGGGTCTGCTCGAGCGCGGCCCGTGTCAGTGGAGGTGCGGCAACGGGAGCGCTGGTCTGGGCGGTCGCGGCGAAGTCCGCGAAGAAGGAGCTCGGAATGGGGGTGGGTTCGACTGCGGATGGCGTCGGGGCCGACATCGGCACTGGAGCTGGAGCTGGAGCTGGAGCGACGGGGGAAGGCACCAGCGGCGGGACCGGTTCCTCTCCGAAGCGCTGTTCGGGCGATTCGCTGACGACGGTCTTTCCAGTGCCGCGGATGTCGTTGATGATGGAGTCGATGCCGGCGAGATCCATGTCCCGCGCCTGCGGCGCAGGCATGGCGGAAGGTGGGCTGGAGACCGGCGTGTCGGGAAGCGGGGGAGGCGTCTCCACTGGCGGCGGAGGCGAGACGGGTTCCTCCAGTCTCGGCGCGGCGAAGGTGTCGGCATGGCCGATGGACCGGTCGCCGGTCTGGGGAGCGGTCGGCATGGCGTCCTCCTCCTCGGCGGGATCCTCGAAGTAGCGTGCCGCCTCGCGTCTCCACAGATCGCCCGCCTGCCGGAGCGCCTTCCGCGGCGAGAGAGGCGTTTCCCCGTCGCTCCAGCGATGTTCCTCGGCGACGCGCCGAGCAAAGCAGCTGGCCGCGGCCTCCGAGAGGCGCGTCCGGTGCAGTCGGAACTTCACCAGCTCCATCGCGGCGTCGGTGCCGATGGAGTGGAGGCGCAGCGGCTCTCCGTCGAGGCGGTCGCGCCAGGCCGAGGGCAGCTCCCCGGCGAAGACGGAGGACCAGATGTCGTCGTTCACGCAGACGAGCGTGACGGAGCGGGGGACTTTCTCGCGGATGCCGTTGACGATCTCCGCGATCTCCATGCCGGCGGTGTCGGAGCGGTGGAAGCCATCGAGTCCGTCAGCGACGAGCATGACGGGGCGGTGGAGCGTCGCGATGCGGAGCAGTTGCAGGAGCCGTTCCCGGGCCTCGCCGTTGGACAGGCCGCGGAGCCGGTCGAGGGCACCTTCCTCCCGGAGATTCAGGTCGATGGAGACCCGTGTCCAGAAGCCGAGCTCCGCCATTCCCATGCCGAGCCGTCGGGGGAGCTCCGGATCGCTGGCCTGCGCCACATCGGAGGCGCGCCGGTCGAGCCAAGGGAGGAGCTTCGATTCGGAGAGAGGCGAGAGGAGGGTGGTGTATTCCGCCTCGATCCGCGCCGGCTCCTCGGGACAATCCCGCCGCTTCAGCGCGCCGCTGCCGAGTCCGCCGAGGACGAGGCGGGCGAGGAAAAAGCGGGAGAGCTCCTCCAGCAGCGACATCGGGAGGTGGCGCGAACGGCTCAGCGTCGAGAGCTGGCGCAGCGTCGAGGAGAGCGCCACCGGCCACGTCGCGGGGCGCGAGCGGTCGAAGGGCAGAAACAAAGTCGAGGCCACCGAGCCGAGCTGGTCGCGGAGCCGGGCGACGAGGTGGGATTTTCCATAGCCGGCCTCGGGCGCGGTCACGAGGAAGAGCCGTCCGAGGCCGGGGTCGGCAGGATGCCCGCCGTAGGGCAGGAGCGACTCGACGGCTTCGCGGACCTCCGCGAACACGCCGTGATGGATGCGACCCGCTCCGGGAAGATTGGTGGGCTGGTCCACGAAGAGGTCCTCGAGGAAGGGATTGGCGACCGTGTCATCCATGGGGCGTGGGCAGGTGAAGTCTCGCATGGGGAATGGCGGAAACGACTGCAATTTTCAGATATAATTTCCAAAAATGCAAGATTTAATATTTTTGAGAATTGGAAAAGGAGATTTCGATAGGTCCATGCGAAAGACAGGACGTTTTCCGGCGGGATTTGTCGTGGAGGGACGCGATTTTGTCCTCATTTCTGCTTGTGGAACCTGACCGGTTTGTTAAGAAAGCCCCGCTTTTTGGCGTCCGTCAATCGTGCCGGGCGTCTTCGATCTCCACCAACCACCCTCTATGAGCGACCAAAAACCCTCGAAGGCCCTGTTCTGGGGCTGTTTCATCGCCCTGATCACCACCGCCTTCGGTTTCATCACCCGGATGTTCCTTCTGGACGACGTCGCGATCACCGAAGGACTGCTCCACCTCGACCCGGCGGAAGTGGGCCGGTTCAAAGGCATCCAGATCTGGCCGTTCGCCGTCAGCATCATCCTCTTCAGCCTCATCATCGACAAGGTGGGCTACAAGTTCTCGATGGTCTTCGCCTTCGTCTGCCAGTTCATCTGGGCGGTCGTCGGCTTCACCGCCCTGAAGATCGCCGGACAGAATCCGGAGCTGGCCGGTCGCATGATCTTCTGGGGCGGCCTCGTCCTCGCCCTCGGAAACGGCACGGTGGAGGCTTTCATCAACCCCGTCGTGGCGACCATGTTCGACAAGGACAAGACGAAGTGGCTGAACATCCTCCACGCCGGATGGCCCGGCGGCCTCGTCATTGCGGGGATCATCACGATCCTGCTCGGCACTACGCCTTGGGAGATCAAGCTCGGCATCATCGCGGTGCCGGCGGTGATCTACTTCCTCATGCTGATCAAGCAGACCTTCCCCGTGCAGGAGCGCGTCGCCGCCGGGGTCAGCTATCGCGACATGCTTTCGGAGTTCGGTACCCTCGGCGCGGCGGTGGTCGGTTTCCTCCTCACGCTCCAGCTCATGGACTTCTTTCCGGAAGGTCCGAAGTGGCTCTTCGTCGCGATCGGCGTGGCCCTCGTCGCCGCCTTCGGGATCTACACGCGCAGCCTTGGGCGTCCTCTCATGATTTTCCTCATCCTCTTCATTAAGCAGCCCGCGACCACCG
>CAYSZN010000504.1:0-3373 GCA_964435425.1 uncultured Akkermansia sp.
GCTTCGCGGAGGAGGCGATGCGGGAGAGTTGAGTTGCCATTTCCCCTCGGCTTCGTTAGATTCGGGCAATCCAGACGCCAATGAAACGCCCGCCCTGCCTTGTCCCAGCGTCCCTTCTCGCCGCAGTCCTCGCAGCCTCCGCCGGACTCCGGGCCCAGGAGACCGGAAAGGAGAAGGCGTCCGCCGACGCTCCGTTCGCCATGCCCGAGACCCTCTCGGGCAGGCCGCTGGGCTACAACGATCTCGCGAGGCTCCCCTACGCCCATCTCCTCCGCATCGCCCAGAGCGACGTCCGCGCCAAGCCAGACGCGGAGAGCTACAAGCTGCGCATCGAGAGCCGCAATCCGAACGTGAAGCCGACGGACATCGAGCTCTTCCTCGACATCAAGGACAAGCCCCTTGTCCTGCCGGTGGACAAGGACGGCTTCGTCGAGGTGCCGCACACCGCTGCGCTCGCCGCCACCAATCCCGACCTCGTCGCGAACCAGCCACGCGGTTCGCTCAACATCTTCGTCGATCTCGAGGTGCCCAAGGTCTCGCCGCCGGAGATCAAGGATGGAAAGGTCACCTATCAGGAGCTCTTCCGCCCCCTCGTCGAGATCCAGGCGGAGATGCGCAAGGTCGATCCCACCTTCGGCCTGACCGGGCAGCAGCAGTTCGTCCTCGAGATCGAGACCGGCGAGGCCCCCATCAAGATCACCCGCGCCCTCGGCTCGAGGACCTTTCGCCCCAACAGCCGGGGCAAGATCTACATGATCATGGAGTCCTACCTCTACGAGGAGAATCCCCAGGTCGAGATCCCAAACGATGCGAAGATGAACGTCCTCCCGGCCTCGCCGGAGGAGATCGACGAGATTCGCTCGCGGTGAGAGGGTGGGAAGCCGCGTTGCAATAACGCAACTTTGACGCGGGTTCGCACTCGCTTCCCGATGGACGGGCAGGCTACACTTGCCGCGTCCATGAAGACCCGATCTCTGCTGTTGCTCCCGCTCTTGCTTTCATCCTCCGCCGTGGCGCAGTCGCTGCTTCCCGCAGCATGGGATCCCGCCCTCGCCGGCGACGTGGTGATGGAGCGTCTTGTCACGGTGACGGCTTCTCAGGTGAAGGGGGCGCACGACGCGGAGATGGCCATCGTCGATGGCAAGGCCTACATCGTGGCCGAGGTCAACGACGTGCGCGCGGGCGAGTCGGCGGGGTGGCCGGAGATCTACTGCACCCTGTCGATCGTCCGGCTCGACCCTCTTGAGTTGGTCGAGGTCGTCCCCTTTGCGAGGAGCGAGGAGGTCTTCGGGAACGAGACGCTGCCTGCCGGGGCCTGCTTCGTGCCACGCATCCTCCAGACCGGCGCGACGACCCTGCGCTGCTACTTCACCAGCGAGGATCCGGGCAAGCGCCAGTCGCAGATGTGGTATCGCGACTACGATCTGAAAACAGGCCAGTTCGCCCCGACGATCCACCGGGCGAAGTTGAAGACGGCGGCGGGCACCTTCGACTTCCAGCCTCAGCCTTTCCACGCCGACGCGGCGGCGCAGGGATTCGCGAAAAAGGCGAGTGACTCGTCCTTCTTCATCTTCGATTCCTTCAAGCGCTTCGACGGACAGCTTCATGTGGCGATCAACAACTTCACCGGGAAACAGAACGCGCTCGCCCTCGTCCACGAGGATCTCGCGACGTTCGAGATCCTCGGCCACTACAACGAGCCGCAGTCTCAGCAGCTCAGCGAGTCGGCGGTGAACCGCCTGCCCGACGGCACCTGGATGGCGATCTGCCGCAACGACGCGGGCAACTACCATTTCACCACCAGCCCCGACGGGCGCACTTGGAGCGAGGGCAAAGAGCTGCCCTTCGTGACGAACGGGGGGAATTCCAAACCGACTTTCGACCAGTTCGGCGATCTCTACTATCTCGGCTGGCAGGAGGCGACGCGCATCCACGGCGTCTCGCGCAGCGTCTTCAATGTCGATATTTCCCGTGACGGAAAGACTTGGGAGCGGAAGTATCGCTTCGAATCGACGAAGTCCTTCCAATACCCGACCTTCCGAGAATACGAGGGCGTCGTCTGGCTCTGCGCAACCCAAGGCGACCATTCTGCGAGCCGCAAGGAGCGCATCGTCTTCGGCAAGCTTGAGACGGCCGGGGAGTTCGAATCGCAGGAGGGCAAGGTGCGCCAGCCCATCCCCGCGCCGCCCGAGGAGCCGGCGGTGATGAAGCCGGGCGTGAAGCTCTTCACGGATCGAGACTACACCCTCGAGGAAATGCCCGAGGCGGTCGCGGGCCTTCGCTTCCTGCGCACCAGCATCGAGAAGACCGATGTGAGGGTGAAGCGGGCGGGCACGCTCTACGCCCTGACCCCCACGATCCGGCCGAAGGCCGCGAGCCAGGAAGAGGCTTTGAAGGTAGCGGGCTTCGAGAAAATCGACGTGCCCGAGGCGCAGTTTTTCCCCGGCGAGATCAACCGGGTGAGCCTCTACCGCAAGCCGGTCGCCGCAGGGGACCGGTTGCGGTTCCGCAAGATGGTCTTCCTCGCGATGGGAGAAGGAACGGAGATCGAAGCGTATCACCCGGCCCCGCCGAAACCGTGGAATGAAAACGCGGGCGAGACGCTCTACAACGGCATCGTCCTGCCCGAGGTCTGGCCGCCGGAGCATCTCTCGCCCGAGTCGGCCGAGCCCATGCCGGTGCCCTACCTCGAACATCCGCCGAAGGCAATTTCCATCGACCTCGGGAGGCAGCTTTTCGTCGATGATTTCTTGATCGAATCGACGGACTTGCGGCGCATCTTCCACCAAGCCGAGAAATACAGGGGCAATCCCGTCTTCCGCGCCGAAACCGAGGACGAGAAAACACGCAACGAGGTCGTCTATCTCGGCCAGGGCGGCGTCTTCTACGATCCGGCGGACGCGCTTTTCAAGATGTTCTACACGGCGGGCTGGCGGGGGCCGCTGGCGATGGCGACGAGCAAGGACTTGAAGCAGTGGACGAGGCAGAGTGATGTCCTGCTGCCGGAAGGGGCGGCCTGGGAGAATGGGGAAGGCAACACGGCGGGGACGGACAACGCGCTCTGGTACGACATCACCGCGACGGACCCGATGGAGCGGATCAAATACCTGACCTGCTGGATGCATGTTCCGAAGGAGAAACGCATTCCCGGCCTGACCCACAGCCTGCAAACCTCCGACGGCGTGAATTGGTCCAAGCCCGTGCCCTGCAACCAGGGCGTCGACGACTACGGCTCCATCTTCTACAATCCCTTCCGCAGCAAATGGGTCCAGAGCGTCAAAAAAGGCGGGCCTCGCGGGCGCAGCCGCCATTACCTCGAAAGCGACCGCTTCATGGACGGCACGGACTACCAGTCCTCCGTCTACTGGACCAA
>CAYSZN010000505.1:0-3369 GCA_964435425.1 uncultured Akkermansia sp.
CTTCGCGGGTCCACCCCCGGCTAATGTCTTGCGTCCCTCCGGGACGCTCCGCCGAAGCGATGCGATGGCGGAGAGAGAACCTGTACCCATCGTTTACAACCTTGATGGACTGCTAGCGCGGGGTCTTGCCGGCGAACGGACCTCACAAGGACTTCGGCGTCCCCACACGAGGCATGGGCTGGAAGCCCATGCTACAAACTGAACACTGAACACTGCCAACCTTTCTCCCCCATGCCCGTCTACTATCTCGAATTCATCGTCGTCGCCCTCGGGCTCGCCATGCTCATGGCCGACGCCTTCGTCAAGCTGGAGGACAAGCGCGCCCTCGCCTGGTTCGGCATCCTCGGGCTGGGCGTCGTCTTCCTTCTCCTCTTCCTCGTCGAGCCTCCCGCCTCGACCGAGGGCGCGATCTGGAAGTTCTACGCCCCCGCCGACAAGCTCTCCCTCTTCTTCAAGGGGCTCGCCGTGCTCACGACCCTGCTCGTGCTGATCATGGGCCTGACCTACGCCCCCGTCGTCGTCGCCCAGACCGCGAATCCCGAGCCGGGCGCCCATCCGCAGGCCGGGCTCGGCGAGTTCTACGCCCTGCCTCTCTTCGTCTGCGCCGGTCTCATGTGGATGGCCTCGGCCAACAACCTCGTCAGCATCTTCGTCTCGCTCGAGACGGTCTCCATCACCTTCTACATCCTCGTCGCCTACCTGCGGCGAAACGTCGGCTCGCTCGAGGCCGGGGTGAAATACCTCATCCTCGGAGCCTTGGCGACGGGCTTCCTCGTCTACGGATTCGCCTGGCTCTTCGGTGCCACGGGCAGCATGGACCTCCCGGCGATCACGGAGGCCCTCGCCAAGCCGGAGATCGATGCGACCATCGCGCTCTTCGCCTTCGCCCTCATCCTCATCGCCCTCGCCTTCAAGCTCGGGGCCGCGCCCTTCCACCTCTGGATTCCCGATGTCTATCAGGGGGCTCCGACGCCGATCACCGCCTTCCTCTCCGTCGGATCGAAGGCGGCGGCGGCCATCGTGACCCTGCGTCTCGTCTCCCCCTTCCTCGCCAGTCCCGTCCTCGTCGGCAAGGTCACCGCCGTCCTCGTCGTCGTCGCCATCCTCACCCTTCTCGTCGGCAACCTCGCGGCCCTGCCCCAGCGGAACTTCAAGCGCCTCCTCGCCTATTCCTCGGTCGGGCACAGCGGCTTTGTCCTCATGGCCCTCGCCGCCGCCCCGCGTGCCGGAGCGGAGGGCTCGATGACTCCGGCCACCGCCATCGCCTTTTACCTCGGGGCCTACCTGCTGATGACCCTGCTCGCCTTCCTCGCCTTCTCCAGCCTGCGCAGCTCCGTCCCGGGAGAGGATCTCGACGCCTGCCGCGGCCTCGCGAAGCGCTCGCCCTTCCTCGCCGCCGCCCTCCTCGTCTCCATGGCCTCCCTCGCCGGCATCCCGCTGACGGCGGGCTTCTTCGGCAAGCTCTTCGCCTTCAAGATGGCCATCGACGCGGGCCAGTGGGCGCTCCTCGCCGCCGGTCTCGTCGGAGCCGCGGCGGGCTTCTACTACTATCTGAAGATCGCCGTCTCCATGTATTTCTCCGAACCCGCCAAGGACGAGACCTCGGCGATCCGCGTCCACCCGATCGCCGGCACGGCGATGGCCGCGCTGATGGTCCTGATCGTCGTCGCGGGCGTGGCTCCGGGCGTCATCACCGGACTGTTCCGGTGAGGCCGTGGAGACGTTCGTGAGAACTTCTCCCATTCGGCGCTTCGATGGACGTCCGCCGAAGTTCCCGCGAACTTCGCTACGTCTTCGTCTGTCGCCGCGGTCATTGACCGCGGACCGGATGTCCTTTCGACGCTCGACCGAGGCCAATGGCCTCGGCTACAATGCATGGTCTCTTGACTCGCCCCACCCCTCCCGCATCTGCGCCTTCCGTCAATCCGTCCGTAACCATCGGCCACCCCCGGACAATATCCCCCGCAGGACGACCCCCGATGATTCCTTTGAAAAGCCAGCCATCCCCCGAGTTCGAGCGCCTTCTCGAGGCGCACCGCCCGCGGCTGCACGCCTTCCTCCTCTCCCTTACCGGGAGCGGGGCGGCGGCCGACGACCTCGTTCAGGAGACTTGCCTCGTCCTCTGGCGGAAGCGGGAGGAGTTCGATCCCTCGGGCGACTTTCGGGCCTGGGCGTTCCGCGTGGCCTTTCTCCAGGCGCAGAACCACCGCCGCCGCATCGCCCGCCGCCTGAACCGCGAGCTGCCGGGGGACGAGCTTTTCGAGCGCATCGCCGACGCCGCCACCGAGGGGCACGGCCGCAGCGAGCAGGAGGAGCGCCGTCGCGATGCCCTGATCCATTGCCTGAAGAAGCTGAGGGAGCCCCACCGCGACCTTCTTCTCCGCCGCTACCAGGACGGCACCAGCCTCGAGCAGCTCAGCCACGAGGCCAACCTCAACCGCAACGCGATGGCGCAGAAGCTGTTCCGAATCAAGACGACGATGGCCCGCTGCGTCCGTCGGCAGCTCGGCGAAATCTCATGATTCCAATGTCAACCGTCCCGATCCTTTCCTCCATGTGGCATGGGCTTCCAGCCCATGCACCGCTCCCGGACGTCCGTGGACGAAGCATGCCCCGTTCGCTCTTTTGGGCGGAGGCTGTTCGCAAACGGATTTTCAAGGACTTCGGCGTCTTCTCACGACGCATGGGCTGGAAGCCCATGCCACCCTCCCTTCCATGAACCCACACGAAAACCAGCGCGAATTCGAGGCCATCCTCGCAGCCCTCGGCGAACGCGAGCTCACCGATTGGGAGCGCGAGCGCCTCTGGGAGCTGCTCGGCCAAGACGAGGGCCGCCTTCGCGAATTCACCGACCACTGCTTTCTCGGGGCCGATCTGGATGCCCTGGGCGACGAAGTGCTGGCCGCCGCAGGCATCGTCCGCCGTCCCGCCAATGTCGTCCCCCTGCCTTGGACCGGACCCGCCGCGCCGCGCCGCCGCCCCTACGCCCGCGTCGCAGGTCTCGCCGCCGCCGTTCTCGTTCCAGGCATCGCGCTCCTCTCCCTGCGTCCTGACAAGGCCACCCCGTATCCTGCTGCCGGGACTCCCCTGGCGGCGCCCGAGGAACCCGCTCCCGTACCAATCCGCCGCGCCAACCGCTCCCTTGACGATCCCAGCGACGAGGCCGTCGCCCTGAGTGGTCCTGCCGCCCTCGCCAACAGCCGCAACCCGCGAGGCGGCTTGCCCGAAGGCGCGAGCGCCGTGCCCGAGACGATCTCCTTCAACCACCACGTCCGTCCGATCCTTTCGGAGAACTGCTTCTTCTGCCACGGTCCCGACGAGAAGATGCAGAAGGCCGATCTGCGCCTCGACACCCTTGATGGGGCCACC
>CAYSZN010000506.1:0-3363 GCA_964435425.1 uncultured Akkermansia sp.
TCGCCGTGTCCCGCTCGAAGAAGGCGAAGCCGAACGACGCGGACCGGCTGCGGAAATACCTCGCGCGCTTTGGGCTGGAGTGGGAGGAGGTGGCGGTTTGAGTGGGTGGGGTGGACCTGCCCCCCCAATGAAGATATTGTCCTGCGGAGCTTTTCGAGAATTATGGCCGACTCAAGCAGATGGACGCGATGACTTTGTCCTTCCAAGAAGGACGTTAAGCCGATTTTTTCTCCTTTTTAAAAGGATAAAATGGAGACAATTTGCCGAAACGCCAGACGCTGCCGATCCCTTTGCGAATCAGTTGCCATGGGGAATTTCCCCAATGACGGTCATTGATCGGGAGGAGTGCAATGCTCGAAAGCAAGTAACTCCAACTGCTCCTCATTCGGCTCGGGTGAGCCCAATCCTACACCGGTATATGCTGTTTCCATGAGAGGAATTGCTCGCTCGTGGTCGCTGGCGTGGATCATCCAAAACATGATCTTTCCTTCGCTTCCTCTTTTGAAGATCGGGAATGGCTTGGCGAATTTGTATCCGAGTTCGGACTTGAACCTCTCAGAAAAATTCAAACCTCGCGCCCGACTGTCCATTGCCTTGAAGGACTTCCAATCGTCATGTCCAAGCCACTCGATGACTTTGGCCATATGTTTTCCACCTATTTTGTCAGTCAAAATACGATCAACCCAGCCCTGAGCGAGAAAGTAGAACAATTCGATTTTCCGTCCACTTCTTTTGTGGTTTGCAATTGTTTGAACCAACGACCATTTGCATTCTTTGGTTCGTTGGTCCAATAAGCAGAACGAAGCTTCCTTCTCAGATATTGGATTGCCTGCGAGATAGGCGGGCAGAGTGAGGTTGGAATCACCGCCAATGACGGAAACGGATCGCCTTAGCTTTCCGCTCGGCACCTGATGTATCGAAGAAAGCTGTTCAAGTTCCCGGACCTTCTCATCCACCAACTCGAAAAGCACAAACCGTTTCATCCACTTCGGTTCGTTCTCCAATGCGAGCTTTGCAGCCCAACTATCGGGTTTCGGATTTCCCCCTTGTTGCGCCCCGGCAAAGGCATCGAGGTATGTGCCGTGTTTCGTCACATACGTGAATGAGCGTAGATATCGCGCGATCAATTTGGCCTTGTTCTCAGTCCAAACGTGCCCCTTTGTCCTTTCTTCACGAATAGGCGCTCGTGAAAGGAAGTCATCAAGGTTGAAGAGAACTGCTTCCTGCTTTGTCATCCTGCATTTCTCAAGGGAAATTCATCCCAAAAATAACCATCCAGTTTGCGCCCCGCCTTCTTCTTCCCAATGGGGACCATCTCGACACCATCGAAGCTCAAAACGCTTTTCGGAGATTCGTCCTGCAACTCCTTCGGTGCCCAGTGACCCCACTGCTTAAAATGAAACGCAATTCCAGCTTCGTTGCATTGATCGCGAAGCGAACGGACCCAAGAAGGATTCATGGGGCGAGCCTTTGGGCCGCTCTCCCCTCCAGCAATCACCCAATCGATGGGGTGCGGGCTCTGCAACCACTGCGAAAGATCGACGTGAGACAAAAGCGGTTCGCAGCTAAGAAAACGAATCTTGGAATCATGTTGAAGCAGCCCGGGCATTCGGACATCTGCTAATTTCTGATTCTCCACGGTTGTGCCAAGCCAGATGTTTTCGGGCCACTCACCCTGCCCCCACTTGGACATCTGCCCGATGTTCTGTGGCCGCTTTGTGAGCAAAAGCCAATCCAGCATGGGCGTAGCCTCGATAAGCTCCCAAAGCCGTGCCCGCCACGGATTAAGAATAGCCCGCCGCTCAAATACATCCGCCATCGAGGCGCAAAACACGCGCTTCCGCTTTCCCTCCACTGTTGCCTCCTTGTTCCACTTCAAGGGTTCGTCCCAGTGCGCGTCCGTAAAAAATCGGCGGGAAGCCGACGCGCCCCAAAGTTCCTGCCCAACACGTTTAGCCCAAGTCTCCGCGTAGCAATGCTTACAGGCTGGGGACACTTTCGAGCAGCCCCACCAAGGATTGAAGGTGTGGTGCGTCCACTCAATTGCCGAATCGCGAGCCATTAAACAACAAGATCTCCTGTTTTATGTTCTCAAGAACAGTAATCTCAATCAAATTTTAGGCAACGAACATTCACCAAAAGATGAATAATGCCAATGGCGATGGCCACAACACCCTTGGAAAACCCTCGCCCGCTCGTTTCGCGCCACCCTCAAGAATACGCAATTGAGCCGCAAAAGCCACTGAAGGCGAATTTTTCCTTAGACCCGACTTTAACCATAACTCCCTGATTCAGAAAAGAGTGGGCAGAGAAGGATTCGAACCTTCGAAGGTATAACCAGCAGATTTACAGTCTGCCCCATTTGACCGCTCTGGAATCTGCCCGGTCGTCGGATGCGGCGGGGAACCGCCACATTGCGAGGTCGGCAAGATGAAGGCTTGTGCCGGATTTGCAAGGAGTTTCTTGCGCCGTCGGCAAACGGAAGGGCGGGGCTGCCCTTAGATCAGGTCTTCGACCACCACGGAGTTCTGCTCGCGGGTGGAGAGAACCTTCGCCTGGCTCACCACCAAGTCCTCGTCGCACTCGAAACGGTAGGCGTGGCAGTTCGGGCAAATGTTGACCTTGCTCGCGACGATCGAGTCGCATCCGAAGCACACCTTGTAGAGGGCGGGATTCTTGACGATACGGCGCGCCCGTTTGGCGCGCTCGGCTAAAGCGGCGTTCTCCTTTGACATCGAGACGAAATTTACCGGCCTCGGAGGATTTTTGCAAGACTGAAAGCACAAATCTGAAATTTTCTCATATTTTTTATAAAATCCACAAAAAATTACGGATTTGCGGATGAAAGGACACCTCTTCCAGCCTGTGCCGTTTCCGAATGCCCGGATGGGTGGCAAATCCGGGTTTCTCCTTGGCGAGTTTGCGGCTAGCATCCCCGGCTTTGAAATTCTCCGGGGAACAGACCGACGCCCTCGATCTCGCGGCACCCTCGTTGCGGCGGAGCCGTCGCCTCGCGGCGGCGTTGAAGCGCGTGCCTCTCGCCACGCCGGAGGATCCGGTGGTGATCGACCATGTCGCGGAGGCGGGCCAGCCGCTCTACGTGGCGGCGGCGATCGCGGCCTGGCGCGAGGCGGGCGAGCTGGACTCGGCGGTGTGGGTGCTCTGTCCGCAGGTGAAGACGCAGGAGGTGATGCAGACGGAGCTCGGCGTCTGGGGGCGCGAGGCGTTGTTCCTGCCGGAGTACGAATGGGCGGGCTTCGAGGAGACGCTGCCGGATCCCGAGTCGGCGGCGGAGCGGCTCGCGGTGCTGAAGGAGCTGCACGAGGTGACTCGGGAGAAGGGCGAGGCCATCGTCGTGCTCAC
>CAYSZN010000507.1:0-3349 GCA_964435425.1 uncultured Akkermansia sp.
GCTCCATCTGGAGCCCAACGAATGGAAGGTTCGTTGCTGGGGATGCCAGGTCACTCTTTCGTGGGCGGGGATTCGAATTATGATCCTGTACTGACGGAGGCCTATGCGGATTTTCTCGTGGGATTGAGAGGAACCTATCGATTCGTATGTGTCTGTCTGTATTCTTATGATTACCGGAATGACAGAATAAGAAAGATTTATTCGGATCGAGGATTGCCGGTGGTTTCTGGATCCGACATCGAGGATATGAATTGCCTCGAACGCATGCGCCGTCTGTTCGAGATGTTCGACTGCATGACGAGCAACGACATCGGTTCCCATGTGTTCTACGCTTCGGCAACCGGGTGCCGTGTCTTTCTCTCGGAGCATTCGCTTTTTGGAGAGCGAAGAGCCATTTGGGAGAAGCATCCATTCTATGAGAGCCGTCCGAATGTGCTGAGCAACGTGCTTCGGTGGCTCGATCCGGCCCATCTTCGGGAGCAATGGCCGTGGCTCTACGGCGGTCCGGAGAATCCGGTTGCGAACCGGGCATGGGCCGAGGAGTTTCTTGGCACGGAGAATGTGCGCGATCCGTTGGAGATCGCGAGACTCTTCGGATGGAGATACCCCTTTGGCGAATCCGAAGACGGAGGGCGATTTCGTCGCTATGCTCCTTCCTTGGGGTGGGAACCAGCCGATGCCGAAGAGGAGAAGAAACCGGCTCCTGCACCGCGAGCAGACGCTGCCGCCAAGCGTTCGGAAGAACGAGGGCGGGAGGGGGCGAAACGGTCGGCAAATGTAGCCAAGGCAGGGCGAAATGCTGCGATGAAACCGATACGCAAGCGGCGGACGCTATTGGCGAAAGTGGTGTCGAAGGTGCGCCGCCTGCTGTGGAGATCGGGGATCGGCAGACGCTTCGCCCCGAAGGTTCTGCATTCCCTTGCCCGCTCGCTCCATCGTTTTGGGAGGCACTCTCTTGCATGGCGGATCTTGTCGGAGCTGAAGCGCCGCCCGAGTGTGCCCCAGGGGGTCGATCTGCTGCGGGCACGGATCGCGCTGCGGCACGGGGGCGGAGCCGGAGAGGCCTACCAATGCGCCCTCGAGGAGCTGCGGTCCTTTCCGGACAATGCCGCTGCGCTTGCCTTGAGGGATCGCCTGCGTCCGAAGGTGTTTCCCGGCGCTCTGCTTGGAGACGCCGAGTTCCAGAAGCTTTACGAGAAGGTCTTCGACTACACGATGATGTCGCAGGAGCGGCTCTTCTCGCTCTACATGCTGGCAAAGCGATGCGTGGAGGATGGGATTCCCGGCGACTTTGTCGAATGCGGAGTGGCGAGGGGCGGCGGCACGGCCGTGCTGGCCTATGTGGCCTCCCTGGATCCGTCGTTCGACCGGAAGGTCTATGCCTGCGACACCTTCGAAGGCATGCCGGAGCCCGAGGCCGTCGACACTTCGAAAGGCGTCAGGGCCTCCGACACGGGCTGGGGGGCGGGAACATGCCGCGGGGGCGAGGGATCGGTCCGGGAAATCTGCGGATTGCTCGGCGTGGCGGATCGCGTGGTGCCGGTGCGGGGAAAATTCGAGGAGACTTTGGAGGGACTTGCGAAAGAGCTGGACGGTATTGCGCTGCTGCATGCCGATGGCGATTGGTATTCCTCGACCCGGGCGATTTTCGACCGTCTCTATGGAAAGATCCCGGATGGCGGTCCGGTCCAGATCGACGACTACGGACACTGGGAGGGCTGCGCCAAGGCGATCCATGAGTTCGAGGCGGAGCGCTCCGAACGCTTTGTTCTGCACCGCATCGATTCGACGGGGCGCTGGTTCTGGAAGCGCAATGCGCCCTATTCGGCGCTTGCGAAAGCCTTGGGGCTCCGCTGCAACCTGGGCTGCGGGCGCAGCTTCCACCGGGATTGGCTGAACTTCGACTATGTGCCGGTGGATCCGATGGTGGCTGCGGTCGATCTCGCGTCGGGGGAGCTGCCCTTGGCCGAGGACAGCGTGGAGCTGTTCTATTCCAGCCATGTCCTCGAGCATCTTTCCCGTGAGGATGGGAAGAGTTTCGTGAGCATGCTTTTTCGATACTTGAGGCCTGGCGGTGGTGTGCGTCTTGCCGTTCCCGATCTGGAGGGGATTGCGAGATCCTACCTGGCCTGCGTGGAGGCGGCGAGAAATCCGTCTTCGGATGTCGCGGCGCACGACCGCCACGAGTGGAGCGTCATCGAGATGATCGATCAGATGGTGCGCGAACGTCCGGGCGGGGAAATGCTCCGATTCTGGTATGAGCGTCCGGTCCGGGCCAAGGAGTTCATTCTGGAAAGGCTTGGGGACGAGCCGCGGGAGGCCCTCGACCTCGAGAGACCTCCCTCGCTTCCGTCCTCGAGCCTTGCGAGCCCGAAGGCCTATTTCAATTTCCGCCAGGGCGGCGAGATTCACAAGTGGATGTACGACGAGGTCTCGCTGTCCTCGCTGCTCGAAGAGGCGGGCTTCGAATGCGTTCGGAGGGTCCGCCACGACGAAAGCACCTTTCCGGGATTCGAGTGGCGGGCGCTCGATGCGAGCCGCACCGAGGAGGGGCTTGCGAGAAAGCCGGACTCCTTGTTCATCGAGGCGAGGAAGCCGAGCTAGTCATTCTTCCGAAGACGTTGGTGGTGAAAGTCTGCATGGTCAGCACGTTCCGGCGTTCCGGCGGTGCATCGATCGCCGCGTATCGGCTGCTCGATGCACTCCAGGCGCATTCGGGAGTCACCACTTCGGAGGTGTTCCGCTTCGAGCAGGATGGAAGGGATTGTCTTGACCGCTCCGAGGGCAGCGCAAGTCCGGGAGATGATCCTTCGATATCATGGTGGCTGCGCGAAAAGTTCTATCGGAATCTGATCAATTCTGCGCGGACGGAGCAAGCGTTGACTGTCTTTTCAAGTAGCGAGTTTGGTATCGACATTTCCGACCTCGAGGCATGCCGCGAGGCTGATGTGGTCCATCTGCATTGGGTGAGCTGGTTTCTGGATCCCAAGGGCATTCGCCGCCTTCATCTGATGGGGAAGCGGATTGTCTGGACTTTGCACGACGAGAGACCCTTCACGGGTGGCTGCCACTACACGGCGGGCTGCGGAGGATTTCGTCGGGGATGCGAGTCATGTCCGCAGCTCGATGCGTCCATGGCCTGGCTACCTTGCATGCAGCTGTCGCAGACCTTGGAGCAACTGACGGACGTCCCGATTCAGTTCGTAGCGCCAAGCCGATGGCTGGGAGATCAGGCGAGGGCCTCGCGCCTTCTTGCGGAAGGTCTGGGCAGGGTGGAGGTGATCCCCTACAGCCTCTGCCTGGACACCTTTCGCTCCTCCTCCGAAGCAACCGGCCGAAAGGTGTCCAG
>CAYSZN010000508.1:0-3345 GCA_964435425.1 uncultured Akkermansia sp.
GAGCTGAACCAGCATCTCGGACTCTCCGGCGGAGACGAATGGCCCGTCCTCGTCGCGCCCGATGTCATCGACCTCGTCGTCGCCACCGTCTCGGAAAAGGAGGCCCTGCGGCTGCGGAGCTACGAGGACTGGATTTTCGATTGGGACGAGAGCGCCCTCGCCTCCCTGCCCCCGGACCGCCAGCGCATCGCCCGCTCGGCCCGCGTCCGCATATTCCGTCTCGCGCTGCCTCCGCGGTCCACATGACGCCGATCCGACATCCGCCTTCCGGCGCGGCCCTGCTCGTGACCTTGGTTCTGGTCGCGGCGATCGCCTTGGTCGTGGTGTCCCTCTTCGCGATCGCCCGACAGGAGGTCTCCCTCAGCGGAGCCACGGCGATGGCGGTGCGGGCCGACTTTGCGGAGGAGGCGGCGTTCGCCGAAGCCGGGGCGCTCCTCCGTGAGTTGACCGCGAACGACCGCTATCTCGTCACCCTCGCCCACCATGGCGGCGGGGCCGCGGGTCCGGCACGCTACACCTTCGTCTCCACCCCGGACGCCACGGGCATTGTCCACACGCCGCTCTTCGCAGGCGGTCAGGAGCACCACGACGATCTGCCCGATCTCGATGCCATGGCCACCGCCGATCTCGCCGGGGCTGCGGTGATCGCGCCCTCCGTCGCCTTCGCCGGTCCCGTCCGGAACGATGCGGTCTTCCTGCCGCGCCTCACGGGTCTCGGCGAAGATGCTTCGCCCGTCGAGGAAAACCCGCGTCCCGAGCTCGGCTTCGTCGAGATGCCCGCCCCGTCCGGCACGCCGTGGCGAAGCCGCTACACCTACTGGATCGAGGATCTCGAGGGCTATCCCAACCTCGACCTCGTCAACGCCCGGCACAGTCCCCATCCCGAGGCGGCGCTGCGGCTCGGCTACGGGCCGCACGATTCGCGCCTCTCCGCCGAGTCCCCTCTCCCGCTCGCGGGCAACGCCGGAATTCCCTACCATTTCCCCGCCGCGCATCGCGGCCAGAGGCTTTCCGGCCAGATCGCTCCCGGTCTTTCGCCGCGCGAAATCGCCTTGCAGGAGTGGGCGATCCCCGGTTTCCCTCCCGAGCGCCATCCCTACCGCGAGGCGGAGCGGCTCTCGCTGGAACGTCACTGGATCGCCGGATCGAGGCACCCGTCCATCGGGGACTCCCACCGCGAGCCGGGCCGCTTTGCGAGCGGACTGCTGCCCTACCTGACCGTTCCCCTCGTTCCCTACGGCCACGGCTATCCCGACGAGGGCCGGCCCCGATACAATCTCAACGTCCTCGTCGCGGCCCGCGACATCGGCATCGCCGACATCGTCGCGCGCAACCTGCCCGAGTTCGAACAGCGCAAAGGCGGCTTTCCCGTGGACGAGGACTACCTCGCCACCCTCGCGGCGAACGCGATCGACTACGCCGACGGGGACGGCCGTCCCTCCTTGCCCGGCAACACCGTCAATGCGAACGGGCGTATTTTCCGCGGCGTCGATGCCTACTGTCCGGTGAACGAGTTCTTCGTGAAATTCGAATATGTCGGCTACGAGGCCGACGGATCGACGGACCGCATCGTCTTCGAGGCGACTCCCTACGCCGAGTTCTGGAATCCCTCGAACCAGCCTGCGGCGATGGAGAACCTGCGTCTGAGATTCCGTTTCCTCGAGCGTTTCCGCTTCAAGGCGAACAGCGTTTGGCACGAGATCTCCGACGCCGCGCGCGTCCTTGACGAGCCCTTTCCGGCGACGGGCGGCCTGTCCGTGACCGTGCCGCCGAACCACTATCATGTCGTCCGCTTCGGGCGCATCCGCTGGGAGGTGCCCATCCCGCGGCCTCCCCTCGTCGCCTTCCCCGTCGTGCAGGATCTGCGGGGCGTCGCCAACGTCTCGGTGCGGGCGCACTACGAGCTCTATCTCGGCGACGACCTCGTCGACCGCTGCGGCCGGCCCGATCCCGCCGACCTGCCCTCGACGCCGAAGCACGGATTCTATTTCACCCGCCACCAGCCGGTGATCGTTCCCGGCGAGTCCTTCATGCGCCTCGCCGTGCCCAATCTGGTCGCGGAGGAGTTCGGCGCGATCCCGAAGCCGGTCGGTTCGCACCTCGGCGACCCGTGGATGCCCTGGTATTCGCGCGGCACCGCCGAGGATGCCCTCTACCGCCTCAAGGCCTCGCCCGGATTCCGGAACTACGATCACGACAAGGCCACGCCGTCCCAGCCCGACCGCTTCAAGGACCAGACCCGCGTCCGCGACTGGCCCGACCGCGGCTACGACTCCGCCCTCGGCACCGCCGCGCCGCATTCCGACGCGGAGGTGCCCGATACCTTCAACCCGCCTCCCGCCCCGGAAAGCGAAGCCTTCGCCCCCTGGCGTCTCTCCAATCTCGGACGCTTCCACTCCGTCACCGAGCTCGGCAACCTCCACGACCCCGTCATGTGGGTGCCGGTCCCGGCGGATCCGGGCATCGGCTTCAGTGTCACCAAGCCCACCACCCATCTCTTCGGCACGCTGCGGAACACCTCCCTCGAAAGCCTGCCGCCCACTGCCGAGCCGGGCACGATCTGGGGCGGCGGCAACACCCTGCGCATCGGCCGGCCCGAGCACGAACGCTTCGACCAGCCGGGAATGCGGGCCAGCCAGTGGCTCGACCTCTTCCACACCGGCTTCGCCGGAACGAACCTCGGCCCGGACGGAGCGGTCGCCGCCGCCGACCTCTACCGGCACCACGATCCGCGCGACCACCAGCCACCGCCCGCCGCGACCGACCCTGTCGAGTCCACGACTCCACCCTCTTCGCTCCTCTACGATTCCGATCTCCACGCGCAGGGCCGCTACGCCCTCGTCCACGGCCATCTCAACCTCAACACCGCCCCGACCCGCTTCGAGATCGAGACCCTCCTGCGAGGTCCCTCCGCGTCCTGCGACATCCGGCTGAAGGTGGACCGACACGACACACCGGAATACGAACGCGAAGGAGAGACCGGCACGCTGCGCAGCGCCCTGCGCGAGGACAGCATCCCCCTCGTCGCCGAAGGCCTCCTGAAGGCCCGCCCCTTTCTCGGGCCGTCCCATCTCGCCCGCGTCCTCTCCGAGCAGATCCGCCGCCACGACGCCCTGCCAGAACACCACAACGACGCCGAGGCCGAGGAGCCCTTCGCCCGTGTCCTCAATGCCACGACCCTGTCGAGCCGGCATTTCCGCATCCACACCGCCGCCGAGGTCTACCACGCCACCACCGGCGAAGTCGCCGGACGCTCCCGCCGGGTCCGCGAGGTCTTTCTCCGGCCCATCCGCGATCCGGCCGGCGGCATCGAGCGGGTGCAGCTCGAGACCCTCGACTCCCGAA
>CAYSZN010000509.1:0-3332 GCA_964435425.1 uncultured Akkermansia sp.
GCCTTCGCCAAGTTCGGCATGGGCCTCGTCCACGGCGACGGGAACACGCGGCAGTGCATGGCCACGGCGGTGGCGGCCTACAAGGAGTCCTTCGGCTTCGACGCGCCGCCCTACACCTACGCCGACTTCGAGGAGTCCGATGCGATCGTGCTGGTCGGATCGAATCTCTGTATCGCCCATCCCATCCTCTGGCAGCGCGTCCTGCGGAACCAGCGCTCGCCCGAGATCGTCGTGATCGACCCCCGCCGCACCGAGACGGCGATGCAGGCGACGCGCCACCTCGCGATCCGGCCACGCTCGGACCTCGTCTTTTTCTACGGCCTCGCCCATCTCCTCGTCGCCCGCGGCTGGACCGATCCCGCCTACCTCGCCGCGCACACCCAGGGCTACGAGGCCTTCGCCGAACACGTTCGCGCCTTCGATCCCGCCACCGTCTCCTCCGCCACCGGCATCCCCTCCGCCGAACTCGAATCCCTCGCCGCCCTCATCGGCGACGGCCGTCGCGTCTCCTTCTGGTGGACCATGGGCGTGAATCAGGGGCACGAGGCGACGCGCACCGCCCAGGCCATCATCAACCTCGCCCTCCTCACCGGCAATCTCGGCAAGCCCGGCACCGGGGCGAACTCCATCACCGGCCAGTGCAACGCGATGGGCTCGCGCCTCTTCAGCAACACCACGAACCTCCTCGGCGGACACGATTTCGAGAGCGCGGCGGACCGCGAGAAAGTCGCCGCCGCCCTCGGCATCCCCGTCGCGCGCATCTCCAACCGGCGCAGCCTGCCCTACCACCGCATCCTCGAAGGCGTCCGCGAGGGCAGGATCAAGGGCCTCTGGGTCATCGCGACCAACCCCGCCCACTCCTGGATCGGGCGCGAGGATTTCGACGGGCTTCTCGACCGGCTCGACTTCCTCGTGGTGCAGGACATGTACCACGACACCGAGACCGCCCGCCGCGCCGACCTCCTCCTCCCCGCCGCCGCGTGGGGCGAGAAGGACGGCACCTTCATCAACTCCGAGCGGCGCATCGGCCTCGTCAAATCCGTCGCGCGCGCGCCCGGCGAGGCCCTCAGCGACTTCCGCATCCTCCGTCTCCTCGCCGAGACTTGGGGCTGCGGGGAGCTCTTCCGCGACTGGCGCACGCCCGAGGAAGTCTTCCGCCTTCTCCAGCGCCTCAGCGCGGGCCAGCCCTGCGACTTCGGCGGCATCGACGGCTACCGCGAGCTGGAGGAGCGAGGCGGAGTGCAATGGCCCAAGCCCGGCCCTCCCGGAGCGCCCGCCGCGACGGAGCGGCGTCTCTTCGAGGACGGGCGCTTCTTCACCCCGAACGGTCGCGCCCGTATCGTCTTCGACGCGATCGCCGCCGACCCCGAGCCACCCGGGGGCGACTACCCGCTGCGCCTTCTCACCGGACGCGGCAGCTCCGCGCAGTGGCACACCCAGACAAGGACGCGCCATTCCGCCGTGCTCCGCCGTCTCGGACCGCAGGGCAACCATGTCGAGATTCACCCCGCCGACGCCCGCGCCCTCGGGATCGACTCCGGCGACGCCGTCGCGGTGACTTCGCGCCGCGGCACCATTGAGGTCACCGCCTTCGTCACCGCCAACGTCACCCCCGGCACCGTCTTCATCCCCATGCACGAGGAATCGACCAACCGGATCACCCTCGCCGTCTTCGACCCCCATTCGCACCAGCCGAGCTACAAGAGCTGCGCGGTGCGGGTGGAGAAGGCGGGGAACGCCGCCCGATGAGGGATTCGATTTTTGGGGGGCGATTCGATGACCGCCAAGTCATGCCGCCCGCTGCCCCCGAACCTGCAACACTCGTTATTCTGATAGAGTCAAGAATTGTCGCCTGCCCCCGCTTTAACCCCGCTTTACCTTTAATCTGGCATTGAAACGATCAGCCTCCGACTGCGGAATAGGTGTTATCTTGCTGAAAGCCTCGAAAAGCTCTCCTCCACGTATTGCGACCCACGTCGGACCATCTGGATAGCTAATGGCGAAATTGTTGCACTGCCAGCAAAAGCTTGATTGAAAAATAATTGATTCGCTAGAGAAAATCCTGACTCCATGAATTGGGAAGTGGCAGAGTGCTCCTCCGTCGATATCGCCCTGAATGCCGACAGTCGTCTGAAGCTTCGGAAGGAAATCTTCACGCTGTTCAGGAGTCAGAATAGAGCGCTGAAGAATTTTTGATTTGCTTCCATAAGGGATGATCGGAAATTCGCCTTCTTCCAGTCGGGTCTCCCAAAAGAAGAAATCGGATGGGGTGTCTTCCATCTCGAAATCCAGCAAGTAAATCTCTACTCGATCTCCTTTGGTCAAAGAGTCGGCAAGCTCTTTTCGGTAATCTGACTGAATCTTGGACTTTGCTTTGTGGTAGCGCGATTCTGCTGCCGAAATGCTCTTCTGCGCTTCAGTCTCGGCTGGAGCATGAGAAAGAGCAAGCAAACCAAGAATGACGAATAATGTGAAGGGTTTCATCTTTTGGCAGAACGCTAGGAGCGACTCACGGGCTGAAAGCCCGTTGAGTCCGCCCCCTTGTTCGCTGTAGCGTTGGTTGGGGGTCGTTCATCCAAGGAAACGACTTGGAAGCTTGGTCTCTACTACGCCGTTGTCGGTATTCTCTACTCGGAATGCCGCAGCGGTGGATCTGGATGTTACGACTTCAACGAGTTCTGTCCCGACAAAATGAAGGGCTGCGCCGTCGTCAGCGGCGAAACCATTGGGGAGCCTCTCGCTGATGAATCGATGGTAGGCTGGGCGTCTACCTGGCTCGCCATCGTAATGCGGGCAAGCTGATGAGTCGATAAATCCAAGACCATCGTCGAGTCGATCCAACCCACCGAAAGAATCGGTTACGCTAGCTTTAAACCAACAAATCATACCTGCGCTAAGCCCGCACAAGATCTTTCCGTTGAGCCACGCCTCTCTGAAGATCCTGTCCAATCCGTGTGCTCGCCACATAGCCAGAAGGTTGACCGTGTTACCACCACTAACGTAGATGATGTCTTGCTCCGCAATGAACGCGGACAAATCGGATGAACGCGAAGGGTTTCGAGGAAGTGAGCCCGGATCAAACAGTGTCAGATCAGTGGGGATTGCTGCTCCATTGCTGAACGCACGATAGAATCTGACTATATAAGCTGCTGAATCCGCTGCTGCCGTCGGGACAAAACAGACCTTGGGCGACTTCTTCGGGCAAAGGGAAAGGACGAATTCATCCAGGAGCGGGTTCTCAGGTTCCATTGAAAATCCACCTCCACCCATCGCTACGATCTGCCCTTGGTTCGATTTACTCATAATAATAAAGAGAATTTCTTCAGCGAACG
>CAYSZN010000510.1:0-3312 GCA_964435425.1 uncultured Akkermansia sp.
CCATGAGGGCGTGGGGGCCGAGGATGTCGAGGATCTCGTGCG
Source organism: uncultured Akkermansia sp. (assembly GCA_964435425.1). Classification (GTDB taxonomy): domain Bacteria; phylum Verrucomicrobiota; class Verrucomicrobiia; order Verrucomicrobiales; family DEV007; genus Arctic95D-9. The sequence goes on from CAYSZN010000510.1 coordinate 43, forward strand.
GAGCGACGGCGCCTTCGGTGAGCTTCTGCCCCTTGTGGACGTGGTCGCCGGGTTGCACGAGGTAGTGCTTGCCGAGGGGGATGAGGTGCTCCTCCTGCTCGCCGGTCTCGGTGTCGGTGACGATGAGCTTGCGCTTCGCACGGATCGTGCCGCCGAGGGAGACCTCGCCGTCGATCTTCGAGATTTCGGCGATCTCCTTCGGCTTGCGGGCCTCGAAGAGCTCGGCGACGCGGGGAAGACCGCCGGTGATGTCCTTGGTCTCGGACACCTTGCGGGGGGTCTTGGCGAGCTGGTCGCCACCCTTGACGGACTGGCCTTCCTTGACCGAAAGGTGGGCGCCCGTCGGGATGGAGTAGGCGGCCAGCTCGTCGCCGGTCTTCGGATCGACGATGAGGATCTGCGGGTGGAGATCCTCCTTGTGCTCGATGACGACGAGGCCCTTGGTGTTGGTCTCCTTGTCGATCTCGGTGGAGAGGGTGATCCCCTGGATCATGTCGCGGAACTTGATTTTTCCGGGCTTCTCCGTGATGACGGGCACGCTGTAGGGATCCCAAGTGGCGAGAGTCTCGCCCTTCTTGATCGTCGAGTTGTCGGCGAAACGGATCACCGAACCGCTGACGATGTTGTAGGACTCGAGCTCCATCCCGTCCTTGTCGTGGATGGTGATGGTGCCGTTCTTGTTCAGCGCGACGAAGGTCTTGTCGGCCGTCTCGACGGTGCGGAGGTTGTTGTAGTGGATGGTCCCGCCCGACTTCGGCTTGATGATGGGCTGCTTGAAGGTCCCCGAGGCAACCCCGCCGACGTGGAAGGTCCGCATGGTGAGCTGGGTGCCGGGCTCGCCGATGGACTGGGCCGCGACGATGCCGACGGCCTCGCCGATCTTCACCATCCCGTTCGAGGCGAGGTTCATGCCGTAGCACTTCGCACAGCAGCCGCGACGGCTCTCGCAGGTGAGGACGGAGCGGATCTTGAGCTGCTCGTGGCCGATGTCGTTGAGGCGCAGGGCGATGGTTTCGTTGATCATCTGGCCCGGCTCGACCACGACCTCCTCGCCGTTCACCACCTTCTCGGCGGAGACGCGGCCGTAGATGCGGGTCTTCAGATCGACCACTTCCTCGTCACCTTCGTAGATGGACTTGACGAGAATGCCGTTGGCGGTGCCGCAGTCCTCCTCGGTGATGATGACGTCCTGGGCCACGTCGACGAGCTTCCGGGTCATGTAGCCGGAATCGGCCGTCTTCAGCGCGGTGTCGGCGAGGCCCTTGCGGGCGCCGTGGGTCGAGATGAAGTACTCGAGCACGGAGAGGCCGGAGCGGAAGTTCGAGATGATGGGGCGCTCGATGATCTCGCCCGAGGGCTTGGCCATGAGGCCGCGCATCCCGGAAAGCTGCTTGATCTGCTGGCGGTTGCCGCGGGCGCCGGAGTCGACCATCATGAAGAGCGGGCTCGGCAGGCTCTTGCCCTCGTTGTGCTCGATGGTGCGGAAGAGCGCCTTGGTGATCTCGTCGCCGGCATGGGTCCAGATGTCGACGATCTTGTTGTAGCGCTCCTTGTTCGTGATGACGCCGGCGCGGTACTGGTCGTTGGCCTTCTGCACTTCCGCCGTGGCGCTGTCGACCTCGACCTGCTTCTCGGCGGGGATGATCATGTCGAAGATCCCGACCGACGTTCCCGAGCGCGTCGCCTCGCGGAAGCCGAGCGATTTCAGCGCATCGAGGGAGCGGACCGTTCCATCCTGCCCGGCGACCTGGTAGCAGCGCCAGATGATGTCGGAAAGCTGCTTCTTCGCGACGGTGGCGTTGAAGAAGCCGAGCTCCTCCGGCCAGATCTCGTTGAAGCGGACGCGTCCGGCGGTGGTGACGAGGATCTTGCGCTGGCTGTCGCCGTAGATCCGCCCCGCGCTCCCGTAGTCGGGATTGCGCATCCGGATGGGATCGTGCATGTCGATCGACCGGTTCGCGACGGCGAACTCCACTTCGGAAGTGTCGGCGAACAAGGGCAGGTGCTTCTCGGCCTCGGGATCCCGGAGAGGAATCTGGCGGCAGTAGGTGAGGAAGTAGGCCCCCAGGGTGATGTCCTGCGATGGCGTCGTGATCGGCTTGCCGCTCGACGGAGTGAAGATGTTGTTCGGCGCGAGCATGAGCATGCGCGCCTCCATCTGCGCCTCGATCGAGAGGGGGACGTGGACGGCCATCTGGTCACCATCGAAGTCCGCGTTGTAGGCGGTGCAGACGAGCGGGTGGACGCGGATGGCGGAGCCCTCGATGAGCACCGGCTCGAAGGCTTGGATGGAGAGGCGGTGCAGGGTGGGCGCACGGTTGAGGAGGACGGGGTGGCCCTTGGTCACTTCCTCGAGGATGTCCCAGACCTCGGAGGTCTTGCGCTCGATCAGCTTCTTGGCGCTACGCACGGTGTGGACGTAGCCGAGCTCCTTGAGGCGGCGGATGATGAAGGGCTCGAAGAGCACGAGCGCCATCTTCTTGGGAAGACCGCACTGGTGCAGCTTGAGGTCGGGACCGATGACGATGACGGAGCGGCCCGAGTAGTCGACGCGCTTGCCGAGCAGGTTCTGGCGGAAGCGGCCGCCCTTGCCCTTGAGCATGTCGGAGAGCGACTTGAGGGCGCGGTTGCCGGCTCCGGTGACGGCGCGACCGTGGCGGCCGTTGTCGAAGAGGGCATCGACGGCCTCTTGCAGCATCCGCTTCTCGTTGCGGATGATGACATCGGGCGTCTTGAGCTGGAGGAGGTTCTTGAGACGGTTGTTCCGGTTGATGACGCGACGGTAGAGATCGTTGAGGTCGGAGGTCGCGAAGCGCCCACCTTCCAGCGGAACGAGCGGACGGAGGTCCGGGGGAATGACCGGCAGCACTTCGAGGATCATCCACTCGGGGCGGGTCTTGGAGTGGTAGAAGCCCTGGGCGAGCTTGAGACGCTTGGCGAGCTTCTTGCGGACCTGCTTCGAGCGCGTCTTGCCCATGGCCTCCTCGAGCTCGACGATGACCGTGGGGAGATCGACGCGGACAAGAAGATCGCGGACCGCCTCGGCTCCCATGCCGGCGCGGAAGCCTTCGGAACCGTATTCGTCCTGGGCGTCGCGATACTCCAGTTCCGTCAGGAGCTGGCCCGGCTCGAGCGGGGTGTTGCCCGGCTCGATGACGATGTAGTCCTCGTAGTAGATGACGCGCTCGAGCTGGCGGGCGCTCATGTCGAGCATGAGGCCGATGCGCGAGGGCATGCACTTGTAGAACCAGATGTGCGAGACGGGCACGG
>CAYSZN010000511.1:0-3293 GCA_964435425.1 uncultured Akkermansia sp.
GCCCGTCCCTCCACGTGACTTGGTCGTTCTGATTGCCCCAGTGCCCCTGCTTGCCGCCGTCGAGGCCGGCGAAGGCGGGGATCAGCTCGGGCAGCGGGTCCGCCTTTATGAAGGCGATGGCCTGCTTGCCGTAGAAGTCGAAGACGCGCTCGCGGTTCACCGTCTCGCGCCAATGCTCGCTCGTCGAAGGATCGAGGGGAGCCAGATCGGGAGCGAACGGCGCAGGGGCGGGAGCCTTGGCCCCTCCGACCAGCGCCTCGAGATCGTCGAAGCTCCACAGGCCGAGCGTGTTGTCCATGCGCTCGCGGGGCGCATCGCCGGGACGCGGCCGCATCGTCCCGCGGGAGAGGCGGACATCGTCGAGAATCCCGTCGCAGCCGAGCCCGCCCTCGACGAGACGGCCGAAGGCGATCCTCTCCTCCTTCGCCGGACGAAGCTCGCCCGCCGCTCTGGTCGGCGTTTCGAGCACCTTCTTGCCATCGATCCAGAGAACGACGAGAGACTCGTCGACGCTGGCGACGAAGTTGTGCCATTGGCCATCGCAGACATCGACACCCGAATCGTAGTCGCCTCCGCGTCCCGGCAGGTAGAGCGCGAGCGTGCCGCGTCCGGCGTGGGTATAGAGCTCCCAGTGCGTGCCCGACGACTTCTCATTGCAGGCCACGAGAATGTTGTAGCGCTCCTTGCCTTCCAGTTTCGCCCGGCATTCGATGGTGAAGGGCAGAGCATGATACTCCGCCTCGCCATCGAGAACGAGCCCGCCCGCGAGCGCCGATCCGAAGGCCTCGCTCAGGGAAGCAACGCTCACCGCCTCCCCGACTTCGGGCTTCGGATTCCGGGCTTCGGATTTCCCGCCCGTTTCCGGCCAAGTGCGGTAGGTCGGCTTCGCAGCGGGCGGGTTGTCGTCGAGCTGGGGCAGGAGCCAGGCGAGGCCGTCGAGATTGTCGAGGAGCCGGCCCTCGGCATCTTCGTCCGTGTGGTTGAGGATGCCGACGGGACCGCTGTAGCCGCTCGCCCGGAGCTGTCGCAGCACCTTCACATCCTCCGTGCCGACGCCGAGAGGGAGGATCTTCCGACCCTTGGCGTCGCCCCCGGGGTCCATGCCGTTGAGGTTGAAGCAGAGCAGCCAGGGTTTCATCGCCTCGATCGCTGCGGGGAGACGGTCGAGATGGCTGTGCCCGTGGTGGAGGTTGTAGACGATGCCGACATGGTCGACGCCATGCTGCGCTTTCAGGTGCTCGCAGATCGCGACCATGTTCTCCGGCTCGCCGCCCCAGCCGCCGTGATTGTAGAGACCGACCTTGCTGCCGATCCTTTTCGCCTTCTCCAGCACGGGCAGGAGCGCTTCGGCGGCGGTGCGGACCTTCTCCTCCTGCGTCTCGCCCGAGGGCTTCGGCATGACCCAGAGCTGCGGACTGAGCCGGTGCTTCTCGAACAGGGCGAGGGCCTCGTCATGGACACCCCAGAAGGCGAAAAACTCGATTTGGTGCGTTTGATAGGCGAGAATCTCGCGCTCGAACTCCGCGACATGCTCCTGGCGCCAGTCGTAGGCAACTTTCGTCAGGCCCAGCTTTGCGACCATCTCGGCACGCTCCTCGGGCGAGCGCTTCTTCGCATCGAAGGGCACGATGCACCAGGCCGCAAGATTGGACTTGTCGAAGAGATCCGAAGCAAGAGCGGAACTGCCCACAAAAAGCACCGAAAGGAACAGGAGACAAAGGCAGTGCAGGGTCGAGGAGGGCGTTTTCATCTGGTTCGGGGGCAATCTGCATCCATTTCCGCAAATTTCCGTCTTTTCCATGGCCCGCAAATCGGGCGGTTTCAGCGTCCCAATTCATCCCCCTGTCGCCGAGTCCACTGGCCCCGGTCGAACGTCGCAACCGCATCCGGTCCGTGGGAAGACACTTGCCCCCCGACTCCTTTACCCCTTTACTCACCAACTTCCCCGCTCCTCCCCCCCGTGAACCTCACCTACCCACCCGACCTTCCCGTCTCGCGTCGCCGCGACGACATCCGCTCCGCGATGGAGCGGCATCCGGTCGTGATCGTGTGCGGGGACACGGGTTCGGGCAAGACGACGCAGCTTCCCAAGATCGCCCTCGAACTGGGCCGCGGCCAAAAGGGACGCCGCATCGGCTGTACCCAACCCCGCCGCCTCGCCGCGACCTCAGTGGCGGCGCGGGTCGCGGAGGAATTGCAGGTGCCCCTCGGTCGCGAGGTCGGCTACCAGATCCGCTTCGAGGACCGCACCGACCGCCAGACGACGCGGGTGAAGTTCATGACCGACGGCATCCTCCTCGCCGAGACGAGGAACGATCCCGACCTGTGGCAATACGACACCATCATCGTCGACGAGGCGCACGAGCGCTCCCTGAACATCGACTTCATCCTCGGCTACCTCCACCGCACCCTCGCGAAACGGCGCGATCTCAAGATCGTGATCTCCTCGGCCACGCTCGACGCGGGGGCCTTCTCCGAGTTCTTCGGCGGCGCGCCCATCATCGAGGTGGAGGGCCGCACCTTTCCCGTGACCGACCTCCACCAGCCGCCTCTCGACGAGGACGAGGCCCTCGCCGAGCAGGTCTGCCGCGCCTTCGAGTCGCTGGGCGAGATCGACCGCCTCGGCGACACCCTCGTCTTCCTCCCCGGCGAACGCGAGATCCGCGAGGCCGCCGATCTGCTGGAGGGCCGCGGCTACCGCGACACCCTCGTGCTGCCGCTCTTCGCCCGGCTCGCCGCCGCGGAGCAGGGTGCGGTCTTCCATCCGGTGCGGGGGAAACGCCGCGTCATCCTCGCGACGAACGTGGCCGAGACTTCGCTGACGATTCCCGGAATCCGCTTCGTGATCGACTCCGGCCTCGCCCGCATCAGCCGCCACGATCCGGGCTCGGGCATCCAGCGGCTCCGCGTCGAGCCGGTCTCGAAGGCGAGCGCCCGCCAGCGGCGCGGACGCTGCGGACGCGTCAGCGAAGGGGTCTGCGTGAAGCTCTATTCCGAGGAGGACTACGCGGAGCGCCCCGACTTCACCGATCCCGAGATCCGCCGTTCGAACCTCGCCGGCGTCGTCCTGCAAATGGAGCATCTCGGACTCGGCGACCCGCTCGAGTTTCCCTTCGTCGATCCGCCCCAGCCGAAGCGCGTCGCGCAGGCCTACCGCGTGCTGGAGGAGATCGGAGCCCTGACCAAACAGGGTCGGGTGGTGCATCTGACAGGGTTGGGCCACAGCCTCGCCCGCCTGCCGCTCGATCCCCGCGTCGGACGCCTCCTCGTCGCCGCCGACGCCGAGGGCTGCC
>CAYSZN010000512.1:0-3291 GCA_964435425.1 uncultured Akkermansia sp.
GATGCCGTGGGCCTTGCCGCCGACGAGGACGAAGGGGATGTCGTCGAGGGTATGGCTGTTGCCCTTGCCGAGTTCGTTGAGCCAGACGACGAGAGTGTGGTCGAGCATGGAGCCGTCGCCGCCGGGCTCGGGGGTGTCGGCGAGCTTCTTCACGAGGTAGGCGAGCTCGCCGGCGAACCATTCGTTGATTTTGACGAGCTGCTCGACGGCGTCCTTGTTGTCGTCGGACTCGTGGGAGAGGGTGTGGTGGCCGTCCTTCACCCCGAGCCAGCTCATCCGCGCCATGCCGACGGAGCGCATGTACTGCAGCGTCGCCACGCGGGTCATGTCGTTGGCCATGGCGTTGACGAGCAGATCGATCTGCATGCGGCTGATGCGCGGGGTGTTGTCGTTGACCAGCTCGATGTCGGGATCGATGTCGGGCACGGGATGGGCGAGCTCGGTCTGCTCGTTGGCCTGCGACAGCTCGACCTCCATCTCGCGGACGAGGGCGAGGTGCTCCTCGAGACGGGCGCGGTCCTCGGCGCCGAGCTTCTTCGAGACGCGGACGAGATCCTCGCGCACGCCGTCGACGATGGAGACGAGGCTCTCGCGGTCCTTCAGGCGGCCGTAGAGCTTGCCCAGCATCTGCTCGGGGTCGTCGATGGGGGCGATGGGCTGGTTCGGCCCGGCGTAGGACATACGCGTCCAAGGGTCGGCGCGGTTCGGCACGGCGACGCCGAACTCGAGCGAGCCGAAGCGGGTCCGCGTCTCCTCGCGGCTCTGGAGGAAGTTCTTGATCTCCTGGTCGATGGAGATGCCGCTGGCCCAGCCGGCCGGGGTGTCGGAGCCGCCCTGGATGTTGCCGGGGAACAGCTCGGTGCCGGTGAGGAGGCAGCTCATCCCGCGCATGTGGCGGTCGCCGTCGCCATCGACCTTGTTGTTGACGCCCTTCAGGGTGAGGACCTGGTCCTTGAAGGGTTCGAGCGGCTTGAGGATGCGCTTGAAGTTCAGCCCCTCGCCCTCGGGCCAGAATTCCCAGGGGATCGTGCCGTTCGGCGAGAACAGGAAGATGAGACGCTGCTTCTTCCGTCCCTCGGCAGCGAGGCCGGGAAGACCGGCGAGGAAGGGGAGGACGGCGCTGGAGGCACCGAGTTGGCGGAGGAAGTCGCGGCGGGTGGGCTTCATGGTATTGGTCTCTTACTCTTGCTCTTTACTCCTTACTCTTACTCCTCTCCATTCCCCTGACTTCCGAACAAGGAGTAAGAGTAAGGAGTAAAGAGTATGAGGTAAGAGTAAGGGATAGGTCAGCGTTTGGCAAAACGGTCGTCGGATCCGTCGGCGTGGGTGACGGTGGTGAGGGCGATGTGCTTGATCAGGTGGGGGATCTGGTAGCCTCCCTGCTCGAAGGCGGTGCGGAGCTTCTCCATCTCGTCCTCGCCGTAGGCGCGGACGGGCTGCTTCACGAGATGGTGGAAGAGCTTCTCGACGAAGGTGCGGTGGGCCGAGGGGGAGCTGGCGGCAAGCTCGGCGACGTCGCGGGGGCCGGTCAGCGGCAGGGTGCGGTCGTCGTCGGTGTGGAAGTCGCTCTTCGCGTTCACGGGCTTGCCCCGGTCCTGCTCGCGCCAGCGGCCGATGCCGTCGTAGTTCTCGAGGCTGAAGCCGAGGGGGTTGATGGTGACGTGGCAGGCCATGCAGTCCTGCGACTTGGTCATTTCGGCGACTTTTTCGCGCATCGTCAGGGAGGGCTCGAAGGAACCATCCTTGAACTCGTTCGCCATCGGCGGCGACTTCAGGGGCATGCCGAGGACATGGCGGGTGAGGAAGACGCCGCGGTGGATGGGGGAGGTGTTGTTGTGATAGGCGAGATAGGAGAGAAGGTAGGGGTGGGTGAGGAGCCCGGCGCGCTTGCCGCCGTCGAGGGAGACGGGTTGGAAATCGCCCGTTGCCTCCGCTCCGTAGAGCTTGGCGAGACGACCGTTCAGGGGGACTTCCTGGGAAAGGAGCAGCTCGCGGTAGCCGGCCTTCTTGCCCCAGGTGGCCTCGTCGAGGAAGACGTGCAGCGAGGTGCGCAGGTCGGCGGCGACGGCGGGATCGAAGTCGGGGAAGGCGCCCTTGTCCTTCACCAGCTCGTCGGCGCGCTCCATCTCGAGCCAGTGGTGGTAGAAGCCGCGCAGCTTCGCCCGGGTGCGCCAGTTCCACACCATCTCGTTGACGATGCCGTCGAGCTTCTCGGGCTTGTCGAGCTCGCCCTTGTTCGCGAGTTCGAGGAGCCGCTGGTTCGGCACCGAATCCCAGAGGAAGAGGGCGAGACGCGAGGCGAGGGTCCAGCGGTCCGGCTGCGCGGGGCCGGCAGCGTCGGGGTAGAGGAAGCGCGGCGAGGAGAGCGTCTGGAGGACGAGGCGCTTCACGGCCTGCTCGGGATTCGCGTCGCCCTTGAAGTGGATCCTGACAAAACGCCCCTTCTCCTCCTCCGAGAGAGGACGGCGGAAGGCGCGGGCGACGAACTGCTCGGCGAACTCCTCGATCTTCTGGCGGCGGTCGGGCTGGTCTCGCTTCGTCTTCGCCAGCTCGTCGAGCCGTCCGACAACATAGTCCGACGCGGTGATAGATCCGGCGGTGACAGCTTCGAGCCAGGCCTTCGAGACCATGGTGCCGCGCTCGTAGCCAACGCTGCGGTCGTCGGCGGGGAAGGGCGTTTCGAGGAGGAGCGACTCATGCGACCAGTCGGGCGTGAGATTCCGTTCCGGGATGGTCTGGAGGATGCCGTGGGGCGGCTTCCAGAGCAGCTCGACGGAGGCGGTCTTCTCCTTGTAGGTGAAGAAGTCGAGCCGGATCGGGTAGGGGCGTCCGGCGACGAGGAAGACGCTGCCGGTCTCCTCGCGCACGTCGTTGTGGGGGGCGACCCAGCCGTCGATCGTCTTCCCGCTCGACTCCTCGCCACGGTCGCGGTCGTTGACCCAGAGGGTGATGCCGTTGCGCGTCCTCACGACGAACTCGTAGACGCCGGTTTCCTCCGGAAGAAGGGTCCCCTCCCATCGGATCGAGAACTGTTCGGGGGAGAATTCCTTCGCCTCCTCGTGCTTCGGGATGCCTTCGCCGAAATCGGCGCGCACCACCGCATCGACGCGCTCGTATTTGTCGGGCTTCTCCTGTTCGCGGAACTCCTTGCGCTCGTTGAAGCCACGGTCGCCGAAGTAGCGCGCCTTCAGCCCCCGCTTCTCTCCGATCCAGACATCTCCGCGGAAGCTGAGGATGAGATCGGCCACCGAGTTGCGGTATTGCGGCACGGTGAGGCGGCTGAGCTCGATC
>CAYSZN010000513.1:0-3280 GCA_964435425.1 uncultured Akkermansia sp.
CCGCATCCGCCGGGAACGGTCCGATCCGGAGTCCTCCCCCTCTTCGCCCGCGCCCTCCTCCTCCCGCCTCCGCAGGTCGCGCAGGTGGGTCGGGTCCACCGTCAGGTCGCCGGTGAAGGAGCCGCCCAGGGTCTTGTAGGCCGCAATGAGCACGCGCAGCCGCTCGTTGATCTGCCGGTTGGCCCGCTCGCGCCGCTGCTGGATGGTGAACATCGCGAACATGCGGAGCCCCACCCCGATCAAGGTGATGAGCGCCACGGCGAGCAGGGTCGAAAGAAGGCTCTCCCAGGAACTGAAATCGAGACCACGCATGTCGCCAAGATCGCCGATCTCTGCCGCGGGGCAATGGGAATACCCATGCCCATCAGGCTGCCTTCCATCGGCCCATGAAACCTGCCGCGCCGCCGCCGCAAAGCTCGCCACCGACACGGCTCGCGAGATCGAGGAAAGGATCCTCGGACATCGACCCGCCTCTTGACAATCTGGCTAGTCTAGCTAGATTTTCGACATGGCTTGGCAACTACAGGAAGCAAAGAACCGCTTGAGCGAGGTCGTGGATCGCGCGTTGAGCGAGGGGCCGCAGACCATCACGCGCCACGGCCGCCCCACGGTGGTCGTGGTCGCCGCCGAGCAATACGCCCGCGAGACGCGGAGCGAAAAGCTCTCCGATGTGCTGCGCGATTGTCCGGTAAAGGGCTGGAAGCTCACACGCGACAAGGACACCGGACGAACCCTGCGCTTCGAGTGAGATGGGCTGGCTGCTCGACACGGACGTTCTGAGCGAGTCGTCCAATCCCAAGCCGGACGAACGGGTGATGGATTGGTTGGATGCCCACGACCACGAGATTCATCTCTCCACGATCTCGCTTGGGGAAATCATCAAAGGCATCGAACTCATGCCCTCCGGGAAACGGCGGAAGGAAATCGAGGCGTGGTTCGGGCGGCTGGAACGCTGGGCCGGGCCGCGATTGCTCGCCCCGACCGAGCCAGTGATGCGCCGCTGGGGCCGCCTCTGCGCCGAACAGGAACGCAAGGGCCGCCGCCTGCCCGTGCTGGACAGCCTCATCGCCGCCACCGCGCTGACACACGGTCATACAGTCGTCACCCGCAACACGAGCGATTACCCGGCAGGCATCCCAATTTTCAATCCCTGGGAAGTTTGAAGCTCCTCCAACGTCGCCCGTGCGATCAAAGCAATGATCCTCGGGCATCGTCCCACCCCGATAGCGAAGCGATCCAGGTCAAAACAAACTGGACACATGAACACATTACAGTTACCCTGAATCACATCATGGCCAAGGACTCCAAGATCGAGTGGACTCATCACACCTTCAACCCTTGGTGGGGCTGTGCCAAGGTTTCGCCTGCTTGCCAGAACTGCTACGCCGAAGCGTGGGCAAAGCGTGTCGGCAGCCAAGTATGGGGCGGAAATGCCCCCCGCCGCTTTTTCAGCGACGCCCACTGGAAGGAACCCCTGCGCTGGAATCAGGAAGCCGCTGCCAGCGGAGAGCGGCGAAGGGTCTTTTGTGCCTCCATGGCCGATGTGTTCGAGCGCCGTGCCGAACTGCATCCGTGGCGGGAACGCCTGTGGAAGATCATCGGACAAACCCCTTCGCTCGACTGGTTGCTGCTGACCAAACGGCCCCACAACATCGCCTCGATGACTCCTTGGGGAGAGACTTGGCCCGCCAACGTCTGGCTGGGCTGCACGGCGGAGAATCAGACTTGGGCCGATAGACGGGTGCCTGAGCTGCTGTCCATTCCCGCCCGTGTCCGCTTCCTGAGCTGCGAGCCTTTGCTGGGATCGCTGGACCTCGGCAGGTATTTTTCCCCCGATCCCGCCAAAAGTATCCATTGGGTGATCGCCGGGGGGGAGAGCGGAGCCCATTCCCGGCCCATGAACCCCGAATGGGTCCGGGATTTGCGAAACCAATGCCAGACCGCCGGTGTCGCGTTCCACTTCAAGCAATGGGGGCATTGGGTTCCCGAGGAATTGCTGACCGAGCAGCAAAAGAAGATCGTCGTCATCGACGGCTACCGCCTCGCCGCGGTCGGCAAAGGAAAGGCCGGAAGATTCCTCGACGGGAGGACTTGGGACGAGCTGCCCCGGGCGATTTGAATGAGCACCATGAGTTCTCAACAGAAATTCGGCGGGGAATGGTCTGAAAGGAAACTTTCAGCATTGCGGAGGTATCTCCAATCCTACCGCCTCGTGTTGAAGAACTCGCCCTATACCACCGTCTACATCGATGCCTTTGCCGGAGCGGGGACCGAGGCGGAGGATGTGGAGACGACGGAATACCGCAAAGGCTCTCCTTTGATCGCTTTGGAAATCGAACCCAAATTCCATCGTTTCGTTTTCATCGAGAAGGACGGGAAGAAACTGAAGCAGCTTCGGGAGACGGTCGAGCAGAAGGGATTCGGCAATCACCCCATCTCCTACCTGCAAGGCGATGCCAATGAGAAGCTTCTTGGTCTTGCCGGAGAGCATTGGAGCAGGCAACGGGCTGTAGCCTTCTTGGACCCTTTCGCGCTGCACGTCGAATGGTCCACGATCCAAGCTCTCGCGAAAACGAAGGCCATCGACATGTGGCTTCTCTTTCCCGCGATGGCGGTCAACCGCATGTTGCCAAAATCGGGAAAGATGGACGAGACCTGGCGCAAGCGGCTCAATCTCACCTTCGGGTCGGATGACTGGGAATCCACCTTTTACGAGAAAGAGGAACCCGATCTCTTTGGACACGAGAAGGTAAACAAAACCACAAAGCCGTTTGAGATCCTCAGTAATTTCGTAACGGACCGTTTGAAGCAGGCGTTTACAAAGGCGCACGACAAGCCGCTTATCCTGAAAACCCCGTCAGGAACGCCCCTTTTCCTGCTTTGCTTCGCCTGTGGAAACGAAAAAGGCGCGAAACCCGCCTTGAGGATTGCCAACCATATCATCAACATGGAGGAGAAAACGGGAACGGGGAAATAAGCCTTCCAATGGATCTCCACTCGATGCCCACAACCCGCCACGTTCGACCAACCTCCAATACACTTCTCTGCGTCATCTTTTCGGAAAGCCCAAGGAGGGCCGACATTCCTGTCGGCCGACAAGCCCGACCCGACCAGCCGGCCGACAGGAATGTCGACCCTCCTTGAGTCCGTGAATGACGTCGGCAGCTTCGGATCGAAATCCGAAATCATGACGCAGAGAAGTCTAACAAGGCAGCATTCACCCGCCGCCACGACACCAACGCCCAAACGGCTTCTTCATGGCCGATGAGAAACTGAAGAG
>CAYSZN010000514.1:0-3275 GCA_964435425.1 uncultured Akkermansia sp.
TGTCCGCACCCAGGCGCCGGGCGTCATCAGCTCGCGCGCGCCCGCGATCAGGCTCATCGCGGCGTAGACGAAGAGGCCGGAGACGACGAGGACCGCGAGGGCAGCGCCGTAGTGGAGGCGCGGCATCCACGGAAAGTCGCGGGCGAGCCGGTTCCACGCCACGAGGAGGATCCAGGCGGCGAGCGCGAAGGCGACCAGAAAGAGAGAGACCGCGTCCAGCCTCGCCTCCGCCATCTCGGAGAGGGAGAAGCTGGGCATGCCCGCGAGGACCGGGGGCGGGAGCGTATTCAGGGCGAGGGGCACTCCGGCGTTCTACCAGATGGGCGGAGCGGTGGCAAGGGCCGTCTCCGTCCTCATCCCTGCATGATGTTCTCGACGAGGATGCTCTGTACCACCGAATAGAGCTCGTACTGGGCGATGAGGAGGAGGCGCTCCTCTCCGACGGCCCCGGGGCCGAGGGTCTTGGCCAGATGGCGCTCCTCCGCCGCGGCCAGGTCGTATTCCTCGTTCATCAGCAGGCGGGCCTGGTTCAGGGTGCTGTACCAGGCCTCCGTATTCCCATAGGGAACGAGGATCCGGCGCATTTCGAAGAGCTCGCTGGTAAGACCGGCCTCCTCGAATTCCCGCCGGATGGGGTCGTCCATGGGGTAGTCGTCGAGGTTCATCGGCTCGCTCCGCGCGAGATCGGCTTCCACGGCGGCCCGTGCGTTGGCGAAGGCTTCGACCAGTTCGGGCCGGATCAGCTCCTCCCAGTCCTCCGTCTGCGAGATCGTGCTCTCGTCGGCGAGCACGTCGGGAGCGAGAGGGGAGGGATAGAGCCGCTCGATCGAGCTAGGGTGGAAGCCGCGTCCCGAGGCGACGCGGGGGAGCAGGCGGATCCATTCCCACTCGCCGGGGAAGAGCGAGTCGAGAGCCCAATGGTGTTCGGAAAGGAGGAAACGCATCGTGCGGGAGGGTGGGCGCTACGGGAACCTTGAACGCCTTGATCGTCGGAAAGTCCAAAGATACGGAATTGGAACGGAGCTACCATTAAAATCCGCTCGTTTTTCCTCCCAGCCGTTGGATAGTCGTTTCAGTCGAATTCATCTCAGATTTGAAAATAAGTTCAAATTTACAATTCGAGATTGCGAAATTGCAAAAAGATGCGATCCTAGCCGGGTGAAATTTTGCAATGGCCTTGAGCAAGGTGAACGAAATTACGAAAATTATAATTTATTTAGTTGATTGAATCACCAAGTGAGTGTTAAATTTCCATTGCTACCATAATTTCCAAAATCGCAAGGAGGTCAAACCATGCAAATTACAGAAGACAAAACTATCGACGTCGAGCAGAATGCCGATCGTCTCGCGGATTTCATCATGTTCGCGCAGCGTTCGTTCCTGCTGGATCTGTCCAAAGAGCTGAACAAGGGCAACGTTTCCTACGCCCAGTTCTTCCTCCTTGGCTATCTCGCCAACGAGGACTACCTCACCATGACGGACATTTCGAAGAAGATGGGGCATTCCACGGCCGCCGCGACCGGTCTGGTGGACCGTCTTGAGAAGCTCGGCTACGTGCAGCGGCTCCACGCCGCCGACGACCGCCGCAAGGTGATGGTCCAGATCACCCGCAAGGGGATCGAAATGGTCAGCCGCCTCCGCAACTCCATCGCCGACAGCATTTCGGAAGTGATGGTCGCGCAGGAAAGCGGTTCGGACGAGGCCGTCCAGCCCGTCTACTCGCAGCTCAAGGAGTTCATCGCCGCCCGCTGAGCCCCTGCGGCGGGGCCACGGAGCCCCGCCCCGTACAGAAACACACACAAACGGGCCGGCTGGGAAAAACACCCGCCTCCGGACCAGCGATTTTGGAAGACGCCTCCGCTGCAAGCGGGGGCGTTTTTTTTGGCGCTTCGCGCCGTAGAAGGTGAAACGTAAAAGGTGGAAGGTTTCGGTTCGGAGGGTGTGCGGGAGAACTCTCACGGACTGAGGCGCTCGATCGTCCAGGCTTCCCCACCGGTCCTCCGGTAGAGAAAGCGGTCGTGTTTGCGTCCCGGCTGGCCCTGCCAGAACTCCACCGATTCCGGGACGATGCGGTAGCCGCCCCAGAAGTCCGGCAGGGGCACGCAGTCGGGCGTGCCGGTATCGGGATGCTTCGCCTCGAACTCGGCGGCGCGGCGGTCCAGCCAGGCCCGATCGGGGATCGTGGCGCTCTGCTCCGAGGCCCAGGCGCCGATCCGGCTTTCGTAGGGACGCGAGAAGAAATAGTCGCGGGATTCCTCCCGGGAGGTCTTCTCCACCCGTCCGCGGATATGGATCTGGCGCTCCAACTCCTTCCAGAGAAAGGACGCCGCTGCCGCCGGATGGGCCTCCAGCTCGCGACCTTTGCGGCTGGCGTAGTTCGTGAAGAAGGTCAGCCCGTCCTCTCCGAAAGCTTTCATCAGGACGGTGCGGGCGTTCGGCAGGCCGTCGAGTCCGGCGGTGGCGAGGATGAAGGCGTTCGGCTCGCGCAGGCCGGAGGCGACCGCTTCGTCGAGCCACCGGGCGAACTGAGCGATGGGCGAGGTGTCGAGGTCGGCACGGCGCAGGCTGGCGGAACGGTAGTCGCGCCGCATCGCGGCGAGGGCTTCGGGGGTGGAGGGGGAGGTCATGGGCTCGCGAGGGATTACGAACGCCGAAGTGGCGGCGGCGTCAAAAGATTCCGGTTGATGGATGCCGAAGGGCGATGTCCCTTGGCCGCGTGACAGCCAGCGACAAGGGATCTCTGGACGGGCGGCTCGAGCGCGTCCTCTTCGACCAGGCGGCGATCCGCGAGCGCATCGCCGACATGGGCGCGCGGATCACGGCGGACTACGGCGGCGGCGATCTCGCCATCGTCGCCGTGCTGCAGGGCGGCGTCCTCTTTCTCGCCGACCTCATCCGCGAGATCCGGCTGCCGCTGCGGGTGGACGCGATCTCCGTGGCGAGCTACCATGGCGGCACGACCAGTTCGGGCACGGTCACGTTCCATCAGTCGCGCCTGCCCGAGGTGGCGGGGCGCGACGTGATCGTCCTCGACGACATTCTCGATTCGGGGCGCACTCTCGCCGCGGTGATGGGGCGCATCGACGAGGACTGCCGCCCCCGCTCCCTGCGCTCCGCGGTGCTCCTCTCGAAGCAGGTCGAGCGCGCCGCCCCGGTCGAGGCCGACTACTGCGGTTTCGAGATCGGCAACGAGTTCGTCGTGGGCTACGGACTCGACTATCGTGGCGAATACCGCAACCTGCCCATGATCGGGGTGCTGAAGCGGGAATGGATCG
>CAYSZN010000515.1:0-3273 GCA_964435425.1 uncultured Akkermansia sp.
CTCGCCGAAGGAGGCCTCGTGGCCTTCGGGGATGAAGAGGGAGTCGTAGCCGAATCCGCCCGAGCCACTCTCCGCCTCGGCGATGCGGCCCTCCACGGTCCCGTCGAACTGCGCCACCACGGCACCGCCGCGCGCGACCGTGAGGACGCAGCGGAAGCGCGCCGTCCGGGGCGCACCGGCCCGCCCGGGAGCAGCGAGCTCGGCGAGCAGCTTGGTCCGGTTCGAGGCGTCGGTCGCGCCGTCGCCCGAATAGCGCGAGGAGTGGACGCCCGGCGCTCCGCCGAGGGCATCGACCTCGAGCCCCGAGTCGTCGGCGAGGACGAGGGCCTCCGGCATCGCCCGGCTGGCGGCCAAGGCCTTGATCGCCGAATTCTCCGCGAAGGTGTCGCCCGTCTCCTCCGGCGCGGCCATGCCGGGCAGGGACGCGAGATCGGTCACGGTCTCGAAATGGTCGGCGAGGATGGCGCGCATCTCGCCGGTCTTGTGGGCGTTGTGGGTGGCGACGAGGAGGGTTCCGGGCATGCGGGAAGTGTGGCGCGGGGGCAGGGACGTGGCAAACGAATCGTCGGTTGACACTCCGCCCTCCGCTGCGACTGTTGTCGCCAGACATGGTGCGCAAGGCCCTACAGGTCCTGATTTTGCCCCTCCTCTTCGCCCTTCTGGGGGCTGGAGGAAACACGACGTTCTGCGCGGTTCTTTCCGCCGTCGGACTGAAGGCCCATCATCATCTCTACCACGACGGGGAGCAGACGGACCATGCCGGACCGTTCTGCTTCCACTCCCATGACGAGGAGGAGGACCACGGACACCACCACGGCACGGTCCCTTGCCCCGAATCCTGCGACCTCCGTCTTTCCGAGGCTCCCGCACCGGGTCTGGTGAAGGTGCCAACCCTGTTGGTCGCGATCCTCGCCCCTGCCCTCTTCGAGATTTCCGTCCCCGCCGCCACGGTTCCGGGCGGCACCCCCTCCGCCTTTCCCGATCCCCCGGATCGGAAACCGGACTTCTCCGTCCCGTCCTTCACGGGCCGCTTCCTGATCTGATCCCGCCCCTCCGGCACCTTCGCCGGCAGGGAGCGCATTTCCGTTTTCCGCGTTCCCCCGCCCCTCCTGTCGAGGCGCGGTCGCTTCGTTTCCCGGATTTCTTTGTCGCCGGGCCACCGTCCTTTCCTGTGTCCTTTTCCAATGACTGCCTTCTCACCCCATTTCTCCCTCTTCCTCGTCGCCCTGATGGCGGCGGGCGCGGTCTCGACCGCGTCCGAGCCCCGTGTGCTGACGCGGGACTCCGCGATCCGGGCGGCGTTCTCAAACCATCCCGACCTGAAGCTCGCCTCGGTCGCGGTCGACCGGGCGGCCTCGCGCCTGCGCTGGTCGGGACGCCTCGAAAACCCCGAGCTCGAGCTGAACGTGAGCGACGACGGCATCGGACGCAACGAAGGCGAGCGGAACTACGAGGTCGCCTTTGCCCAGCGCTTCCCCCTGACCGCCCGCCTCCGGCATGAGAAGGGCCTGCGCCGCCACCAGATCCTGCTGGCCGAGGCCGAGATCGCAGAACGGCGGCGCGAGCTCGCCGGAGAGATCGACCGGGCCATCGCCGAGCTGCTCGCGACCCGCGAGCGGGAACGGCTGGTGCGGGAGGGGATCTCCCTGAATTCGGAGATCCAGCGCTTCCTCGAGGAGAAGGCGGCGGCCGGCGAGGTCTCGAAGCTCGATGCGATGCAGGCGAAGCTGGCCGCCCGCACTCTGGAGCAGGAGCGCGACCGCCTCGCCGCGCAGGAGCAGCAGCAGCGGCTCGCCTTGCTCCGCCACCTCGGTCTCGGTGCCACGACCGATCTCAAGATCGAGGCGGCGTTTGCCCTACCCGCTGCCGAGCCGTCCACCCGCGCCGATTTCGAGACCATCCTGCGCCGCCGTCCCGACCATGTCCTCGCCCTCTCCAAGATCGACGAGGCCCGCGCCGCCCTCGTCCTGGA
Source organism: uncultured Akkermansia sp. (assembly GCA_964435425.1). Lineage (GTDB taxonomy): Bacteria > Verrucomicrobiota > Verrucomicrobiia > Verrucomicrobiales > DEV007 > Arctic95D-9. The sequence goes on from CAYSZN010000515.1 coordinate 1,973, forward strand.
GGAGTCGAAGCGTTGGGAAGATGTCTCGGTGAAGCTGTTCGTCGAGGGGGAGAAATCGGTCGATGCGCCGAATGGACGGGAGCGCAACACCTTCGCGGGCATCGGCATTTCCATCCCGCTGCCCTTGCGCAACCGCAACCAGGGCGGCATCGAACAAGCGCGTCTCGACGGCGAGGAGGCGGCACGCGGGGTCGAGTCGGCGCGTTTCAAAATCCGCGGCGAATGCGAGGAGGCCTACCGGGCCCGCCTCGACGCCTGGAAGCTCGCGCGGGAGGCGGCGGACGAATTGCCCGCCCTGGCGAAAGAGCAGCTTGAGGAAGTCCGCAAGGCCCACGCGAACGGCGAGGCGACCTTCCTGCAAGTGCGGCAGGCGCAGGAGCAGCTTCTCGAAGTTCGGCGTGGCGCCCTCGATTTCCTCGCCGACTACCACTTGGCCGAGGCCCGCGTCCGCCTCGCCACCGGTGCCTATCCGGGGCTTGAATCATCCTCACAAAACCACAAATGACAAGATCGGACCATGACTCCCGGCATTACCGGGGAAGCCTCGGCGGAGCCGGCTGTAGCATGGGCTTCCAGCCCATGCCTCGCGGGAGGACTCCGAAGACCCCGGATCCCCGTTCGCTCCGAGGCGAGGGCGGTTCGGCTGGCGGCGTCCTGGCACGCCGCATGGGCAAGATGCCCATGCCACACCAAGGCATGAAACCCTTCGTTTTCAGCATCACCTTCGCCCTCGCCTTCGCCGCGCACGCCCAAGAGGACATCGTGATCCTCGACGAGACCGGGGTGAAGAACCTGCGCATCGAGACCATCACCGCCGAGGAGAGCGACTTCGAGGAGACCGCCTTCGCCCTCGGGCGCATCGAGACGGTGCCGGGCTCGTCCGGCGTCGTGAGCAGCCGCATCCCCGGTCGCATCGCCGAGGTCCTGGTCGCGCCCGGCGACACCGTCGCGAAAGGCCAAGTCGTCGCGAAAGTCGAGAGCCGCCAGCCCGGCGATCCGCCTCCGGTCGTCGAGCTCAAGGCTCCCATCGGCGGCTTGGTCATGGCCGTCGCGGCCCGGCCCGGTGAACCCGTCGAGCCGGATGGAATCCTCGTCGAGATCGCGGACCTGACGGAGGTCGATGCCGTGGCGAGCCTGCCCGAGGACCTCGCGGGCCGTCTCGAAGCGGGGGCGGAGAGCCACATCCGCGTCGCCGCCCTGCCCGGCGAAGTCTTCAAAGGGACCCTGATCCGCTTTGGCACCACCGTGGACCGGGGGACCGGCACCCTCGCCGGAATCTTCCGCCTGAAGAACGAAAGCGG
>CAYSZN010000516.1:0-3264 GCA_964435425.1 uncultured Akkermansia sp.
CAAAGACCGTCTGCACCGTCACCGCCATCGCTTCGCCCTGCTGGCGCAGGATCGCGCGGATCGTCGAGACCGCCTCCCAGGCTTGGTCGCGGAAGCTCCCTCCGCCCTCGGGCGTCACCATCATCGCCACCCGCGTCAGCCCGTCGTAGCCGATCGTGGTATGCTGCTGCAAGCCGAGGAGGCAGGGCGGGATCTCGTGGACAAGGCTGCTCTCGCAGGTCGCCGCGTGCTGGCAGTGGTCGGTGCCGGACGAGCTGCAACCATCATCGAGCAAACGCCGGTCGGGGTGCATCCGGTAGCACACAGGATGAGACGGACCAGAGATCGTAGCCGGGGAAAAGGTGGGGTTGCCGCTCATGACTGGAATCAGATTAGTGAGGTTTCAGATGTTATACAAGAAAAAAAGATACTTTTTTCGTTAATTGATCAAGACCGCTTTCAACAAGAACCGGATTGAAGAACGTGCCGGCGCCAAGGCCTAGGGGCGGAACCCGCCATCTGTTGACGGGAGCCTCCCGACCCCATACCTTGCGCCATGATCGTCGAGCAGCTCCCCGAAGTTCAGAAGCTCCCTTTGGAAATGAAGCTCGCCTTGGCAGCCGAGCTGTTCGAGGAAGCCACCGAAAGCCTTGTCGAGGAACCCGATCCCGAGCTGGTCGATCTCCTTCATCGGCGCTATGAGGAATACCGCTCCAATCCTAGTGACGCCTCGCCGTGGAGCGAAGTGAAAGCGCGAATCCTCGGTAGCCGTGACGCCTGAACCCGTCTGGACGGCACGAGCCGAGGCCGACTTGCTGGCGATCTTCGCCCGCTTGGAGGAGGGCCGGGAAGGAGCTGGCCTCTCCTTGCTTCATGGAGTCGATTCCGGGCTCCGTCTCCTGCGGGTGATGCCGGAAATGGCACCTCTCTATGTGCACCCCTATCGGAGGCTGGTCCTGAAGAACTCGCGATTTGGACTTTTCTACACGCCCGAGTTACGGGGACTCGTCGTTCACGCCGTGTGCGACCTCCGCCAGGATCGGGCCACCACCCTGAGGCATCTGCGGGCTTCGTAGCCATGCAGATGGTTTCAACCGGAGCCGTAGCGAAGTTCGTGAGAATACGGAACGGATAGCCGAAGGCAATTTCGGCGAGCGTTCTTTGAAACTCCGACCGGGAGAAGTTCTCACGAACTTCTCTACCCCGCCACGTAGGAAACTACGCAACGCCTACGCCAGCACCAGCCCGAGGACCACAAAGGCGGCGATCGTCGCTCCTGTCGCGAGAGTCCAGACCGCAGCGGCATGGCGCAGCTCCATGAAGTGGCGGACGACGAACCAGGCTTTGACCGCGGCCACGGAGAACAGCGCCGCCGCCGTGAGATGGCGTTCCCCGAGGCCGAAGCTCAGCAGGGTCAGACCGAGCAACAGGAGCCAGACGAGAGTGTTGGTGCGGTTCACAGCAAGTAGAGGGTGGGGAAGAGGAAGAGCCAGATGAGGTCGCAGAGATGCCAGAAGATGCCCCCGGCTTCGACATCGTCGCAGCGGTTGCGATGGTAGCGACCCCGGCAGATCTGGGCGGCGAAGTAGAGCAGGATAGCGACCGCGACGGCGACGTGGATGAAATGGAATCCGGTGAGGGCGTAGTAGAGTGTGAAGAAGGGATCTTCCCCGAAGGTGTGGCCATGGCTGATCTTGCCGGCGTATTCGATGCCCTTGACGAGCAGGAAGGCGAGGCCCGAGGCGATGGCCGCGCCGATCCAGCGCAGGCAGCGGGCCGTGTCGCCCCGGCGCAGCTCGGCGAGGCCGCAGGCCATGAACCAGCCCCCGGTGAGGAGGATCGCCGTGTTGAGGAGGGCGAGGCGCTGGTCGAGAAGGTCGCGGCCACGGGCGAAGGCTTCGGGATCGCCGCCCCGCTGATAGAGGAAGACCCCGATCCCGGCAAGGAAGGTGAACAGCTCGACGAAGACCACGATCCAGACGAGGATGCCGCCTGGAGGCTCGTAGCGGGCCCAGGGATCGACGGTACTGGCTGAGGGAGAGTCGGAGGACATGGAAGGAAAGGGGAACCGCGTGCGGCGGCGCTCACCGGGGGCCAGGCATCAACAGAGCCCTCGACCGTCCGGATAGGAATGGCTCCGGTTTCATGGGACACTATCCTACGGAGCGATTTCCCTTCCGCAAGCCAAAAAACGAATAAAATTTCTTTAATTCTTGATAAGGCCGTCCTCTTTCCCCAAAGTATCCTTGGATGAAACCCGAAAGGAGGGCGAGAGATGAGAGTCCCCGAACCACCAAGCCGTTCCCTTTCCCGCCTCTCAACGCTCAACGACTAGCTCCCGACTCCCCCATGTTCATCTACGGAAAGACTGCCTCGAATGCCATCGCCGTGATGAGCTATCTCGCCGCCCGCCCCGGCGAGGTGGCGGGTTCCTCCGAAATCGCGGAGGCGAGGAAGATCTCCCGCGCCCTCACCGCAAAGCTGCTCACCCAGCTCTCCGCGGCGGGACTGGTACGCGGGCAGCCCGGCCCAGGCGGAGGTTATCAACTGGGGAAGGATCCCGGAGAGATTAACCTCCTCGGCATTGTCTCGCTCTTCGAGCAGACCGAGGCCCCGACCCTCTGTCCCTTCGGCCAAGGCTGGTGCGGCAATGGCGATCCTTGTCCCCTGCACGAGTCGATCCTCGCTCTTCAGGAACGCAACCGCGACTTCCTCGAAAACACCCGGCTCTCGGTCTTTGCGCCTGGGGATGCCGGGGTGGGGGAGGTGGGCAGTTGATCGTTGAGAGGCTGGGAAGGCGCGGCTTGTGTCGGGATTTGGATTCACCCGGAAGGCGAGATACCGCATCGAGGCGGCTCGTCGGCTGCGGAGCTCTCAATTGACTTCGCTCCGTCCATTCCGGCTCACGGCACGGAAGGAGGCGGCGTGGCTTCCGCCCGGCGTTCCGGGGTCTTCAGCATTCCGAGCCGGTCGGGGGCGATGCGTGCGGGGATACGCTCCAGTTCGCGGAAGTAGGCGGTTTCGCGCGTCTGCTCGCGGGCGGACTGGAGCTTGGACCGGATCGACGGGGAGGCAAGACGGAAGGGCTGGATGGATTCCGGGGTCTTCTCGATGAGCTTGAGGAGATAGAGTCCATCGGACGTCTCCAGAATGCCGGAAAGTCCTCCCGGCTCCAGCTCCATCGCGGCAGCGAAGACCGTCGGCGGCAGGCGACCATCTGCCGCTCCTGTACGAAGAGCGCGGCCGCCTCGCGCGTGTCCATGCTGTGCTTCAGGATCTTCAGGG
>CAYSZN010000517.1:0-3262 GCA_964435425.1 uncultured Akkermansia sp.
GCCATGTTGGGGAGGTAGTTGTGCGAGTCGAAGATGCGGAAGATGTCCATCCCCGATTCGGCAGCGTGCTTCACGAAACCGGCCACGACGTTGTCGGGGTAGTTCGAGTAGCCGACCGCGTTGGAGCCTCGGAAGAGCATCTGGAAGCAGATGTTGGGGATCCGCTCCCGCAGTTCCCGGAGCCGGTCCCATGGCGACTCCTTGAGGAAACGCATCGCCGTGTCGAAGGTCGCGCCGCCCCACATTTCGAGGCTGAAGAGCTGCGGGGTGCGGTGGGCGACGACCTCGGCCACGTTCAGCATGTCCACGGTGCGCATGCGCGTGGCGATGAGCGACTGGTGGGCGTCGCGCATCGTCGTGTCGGTGATGAGGAGCGGCTTCTGCTCGCGGATCCAGGCGGCGAATTTCTCCGGTCCCAGTTCGAGAAGGCGGTCGCGCGAGCCCTTCGGCACATCGCCCTTCACGTCGAACTCGGGCACGCGGGCGGGCGCGAGGACCTCGGCGGGGCGGTAGCCCTTGGCCGTGCTGTTGCCGTTGACGGTCACGTCGCTGAGGTAGGAGAGCAGCTTCGTGGCCCGGTCGCGGCGAGGTTCGAATTTGAAAAGATTCGGATTCGTGTCGATGAGGCGCGTCGTCGCGCCGCCCGTGCGGAAGGTCTCGTCGAGGACGACGTTCTCAAGGAAGGGAATGTTCGTCTTCACCCCCCGGATGCGGAATTCGCGCAGGGCGCGGTGCATGCGCTGGAGGGCGATGTCGAAGCGCGGGCCGTAGGCGGTCAGCTTCACCAGCATCGAATCATAGTAGGGCGTCACCACCGAACCGGCGTCGCCCGCGCCCGCGTCGAGGCGGATGCCGAAGCCGGCGGCGGAGCGGTAGTTGAGGATCTTGCCGTAGTCGGGGGCGAATCCATTGGCCGGGTCCTCCGTGGTGATGCGGGCCTGCACCGCGTAGCCGTTGCGCGGGATGTCGTCCTGCCGCGGCAGGTCGATCTCGTGGCTGAAAAGCTCGTGCCCCTGCGCCACGAGGATCTGCGAGCGGACGAGGTCGATGCCGGTGATGATCTCCGTCACGGTGTGCTCGACCTGGATGCGGGGGTTCATCTCGATGAAGAACCACTCCTTCGTGTCGAGGTCGTAGAGGAACTCGACGGTGCCGGCGTTGTTGTAGCCGATGGCCTTGGCGATCTTCACGGAGGCCTCGCAAAGCTCGCGCCGCACCGTCTCGTCGAGGCCGACGGAGGGGGCGATCTCGATGACCTTCTGGTGGCGGCGCTGCACGGAGCAGTCGCGCTCGTGGAGGTGGACGATGTTGCCGTGCTTGTCGCCGAGGATCTGCACCTCGATATGCTTGGCGCGTCCGACGAAGCGCTCGAGGAAGACGGCGGGGTTGCCGAAAGCGTTCTCCGCCTCGGCCTGGGCCTGGTCGAGGAGGCCGTCGAGCTCGGATTCCTTCTGCACCACGCGCATCCCGCGCCCGCCGCCCCCGAAGGCGGCCTTGATGATGAGGGGAAAACCGATCTCGCGGGCGATCTTGAGCGCCTCGGCGCGGTCCGTGACCGGCTCCTCGGTGCCGGGCAGGGTGGGGACGTTCGCCTTCTTTGCGAGGGCGCGGGCGGAGACCTTGTCGCCCATGGCGTCGAGCATCTCGGGATCGGGTCCGATGAAGGTCAGCCCCGCCTCGCGGCAGGCGCGGGCGAAGTCCGCGTTTTCGGAAAGGAAGCCGTAGCCGGGGTGGACGAGGGTGGCGCCCTTCTCCTTGGCGAGGCGGACGATGCCCTCGATGTCGAGGTAGGCACCGACGGGTCCCTTCTCCTTGCGCAGGCGGTAGGCCTCGTCCGCCTTGAAGCGGTGGCGGGAGAAGCGGTCCTCGTCGGCATAGATCGCGACGGTGCGCAGTCCGAGCTCGGTGGCGGCACGGAAGATCCGGATGGCGATCTCGCCCCGGTTCACGGCCATCAGTTTGATCGGTTCAGCAGTTGGTTGAGTCTCGGTTTCGGACATGGCGGGCGCATTATAATGCGCCCCACCCGGTCCGAAAGACCGATTTTTGCAGAATGCTGCCAGACGCCGTCTTGGAAATCCGAAACCAGAAATCAGAAATCCGAATGCCTGGCTGGATTTTGTTTCCACAGATGCCCGACGCTCGAAGCGTGGCCGACTGCCGACGGGGCCACATCTCCCTTTGACATTTTCGGGACGGTCGCCTAGATTTCCCGCCCTCCGTCCCCGGCGCTGCTCCGAGGGAGGGGGCACCCAACCCAGAAACACACCGGAACGATGGCCAAACAAGAAACGATCAAAGCCGAGAAGCGCGAAGGCACAGGCACTTCCGCCGCGAAGCGCCTGCGCCGCACTGGTGTCGTCCCCGCCGTGGTCTACGGAGGCAAGCAGCGCGAGTATCCCATCCAGCTCGACGCGAAATCCTTCCTCGACGTGCTGCGCCACCAGGCCAGCCACAACTTCCTCGTGAATCTCGAAATCGAGGGCGCGAACGAGAAGTCGAAGCTCGCCATCGTTCAGGATGTCCAGCGCAATCCCATCAACGGAGCCCTCATCCACGTCGATTTCCGTGCCGTGAGCGAGAACGACACGATCCACGCCGTCGTCCCCATCGAGTTCCATGGCGAGCCCGCCGGGGTCAAGGCCGGTGGTCTTCTCGAGCAGCTCGTCCACGAGATCGAAGTCCACTGCCGCCCCGCCGATCTGCCGGAGCGCATCGTCAACGACGTCGAATCTCTCGGACTGGGCCAGGCGCTCAAGGTGGCCGATCTCAACCTGCCGCAGGGCGTCACGGTGAAGCTGGACGGCGAGGTCCTCGTCGCCATCGTCAACCAGACCCGCGCCTCGGTTTCGCAAAGCCAGAGCGGGGCCTCCTGAGGCGGGTTTCGCTCCAAGTTCCCCTTTCGAAAGACCCCGGTGAAAACCGGGGTTTTTTTCTGCCATGAGCTCTCCCACGGTCTCCGTCGCGATGCCCGCGAGGAACGCGGAAGGCACTCTCGCCGCCGCCGTAGCGAGCCTGCAGGCGCAGGATCTGGAGGATTTCGAGATGGTCCTCGTGGACCATGCCTCCACCGACGGCACCCTCGACGCAATGCGCTCCCTCGCCCGGTCGGATTCCCGCATCCGCGTCCTCCGCTGCGATGGGAGCTACATCGACGCCTGCAATCTCGCGTGGCGTTCGGCCTCGGGCGAGCTGATCGCCCGCATGGACGCCGACGACCTCGCCGCGCCCTCACGCCTGCGGAGACAGCGCGATGTTCTCG
>CAYSZN010000518.1:0-3260 GCA_964435425.1 uncultured Akkermansia sp.
TCGGGCGCGGACGCGGGCGCGTCGAGGAAGTCGCCTCGAACCGCCGCTACCTCCTCTCGGATGGCACGGTGCGCCACAACCGGACGAGCAGCAGCAAGGACCTCTCCGCCCGGCGCGCGCCGGAGGGCGAAATCGATCCTTTCGTCAGCGCGCTCAGCTTCTGGAACGGCGACCGCCCCCTCGCCGTGCTCAGCGTCTACGCCGTCCACCCCATGAGCTACTACGGCACGGCCCAGATCGGCTCGGACTTCCCCGGGCTCGCCCGTGCGGCACGGCAGGCGGCGACGCCGGAGACCTTCCAGATCTACGCCTCCGGCTGCAGCGGCAACGTCACCGCCGGCAAATACAACGACGGAGCCCCCGAAAACCGTAGCCGCCTCGCCCGGCGGCTGGAGGAAGGCATGGCGGCCGCCTTCGCCGCGACAGAACGCTCGCCCTTGAAGACGATGGAATTCCGGCTCGAGCGTGTCCGGCTCGAACCCCGCGAGACCGAGGGCTTCACCGAAGCGGATCTGAAAAACCAACTCGCGACCACGAAGGACGCCCGCTCCCACAGCATGGCCGCGATCGGCCTGAGCTGGAGAAAGCGGGCCGACGATCCCGACCACCGCATCGATTTCCCCGCCCTGCGCTTCAACGGCGGCGAGGCCAGCTTGCTCCTGCTGCCGGGCGAGATCTACGTGGAATACCAACTCGCGGCGCAGGCGACGGCGGGAGACGGCTTTGTCGTCGCGCTCGGCTACGGCGAAAGCGCCGCCGGCTACCTGCCTATCGAGCGCGCCTGGGCCGAGAACGACTCCAATCTCCGCGACTGGTGCTGGATCGCGCCAGGAATGGAGGAACGCACCATGGCTGCGATCCGGAAGCTCCTCGCGCCAGCGGAATAAAGTTCAAGGTTTCAGGTTTAGCCTTCGGATTTCGAGCTTCGGACTTCGGATTTCCCAAAGGGACGCCATCGCGTGCTGACGCGGATGGACGAAACACCGCATGATGTGGTCATGCGCTCCACCCCCATCGTCCTTGCCGCCGTTCTCGCCGTCCCTCCTCTCGCCGCCGCCGAGATTCCCTACCTCGATCTCGACGGAGACCGCTACCGGCAGATCCTCGTCGACCACGAGCCCGGCCAGTATCTCGGCCACCCCACGACCGCCCTGCTCGACGACGGGAAGACGATCCTGACCGTCTACCCAAAAGGCCACGGACGCGGCGGCATCGTCTACAAGCGCTCCCCCGATGGAGGGCTCACCTGGTCCGAACGCCTTCCCGTGCCGGAATCGTGGGCCACCTCGCGCGAGGTGCCGACCCTGCACCGCATGGTGGATGCGGATGGGAAGAAGCGCATCGTGATGTTCTCCGGCCTCTATCCGGTGCGCATGGCCGTCACCGAGGACGAGGGCGCGACCTGGTCGGAGCTCGCTCCCGTGGGCGACTGGGGCGGGATCGTGGCGATGGGCTGCCACTTCGAGGTGCGCGACCGGCCCGGCCACTACCGCGTCCTCTTCCACGACGACGGGCGCTTTCTCCGCGAGGGCTCGAAGCAGGAGAAGCCGGTCGTCTTCACCCTCTATTCCTCGACCACCACGGACGGCGGACTGACCTGGAGCCAGCCGACGGCGATCTTTGCCTCGAGCGAGATCCATCTCTGCGAGCCGGGCGTGGTTCGCTCGCCCGATGGTCAACGCCTCGCCGTGCTCCTGCGGGAGAATGCCCGGCGAAAGAACTCGCACATTATCCTATCCGACGACGAAGGCGCGACCTGGACCGAGCCACGCGAGCTGCCCATCACTCTCACCGGCGACCGCCACACCGGGAAATACGCCCCCGACGGACAGCTCCTCGTCTCCTTCCGCGGCATCACGCCGGGCATGGACCGCGTCCGCGGGACCGACGAATCGACCGGCCCGCTCCCCACCGCGGGCGACTGGGCCGCGTGGGTCGGCACCTGGGACGACCTCGTCTCCGGCGCACCGGGCCAATACGTCGTCCGTCTCATGGACAACAGGAAGGGAGCCGACACCGCCTATCCCGGCGTCGAGATCCTGCCGGACGGCACCTTCGTCCTCGTCACCTACGGCCACTGGACCCGAAGCGAGGAGCCCTACGTCATGTGCGTGCGGCTTCGTCTCGAGGAGCTGGATGCGAAAGCGGCGCAGGCGAAAAAGATCGCGCTTTCACCGGATGGGCGGACGGTCGCCGCATCGATCGATGAGACCCCCAAATAGTTTTCAAGGACGAGACACCGGGACCCAAGGAGGAGCGACATTCCTGTCGCCCGGCAAGTCCGGCCCGACCAGACGGGCGCTAGGAATGTCGCCCCTCCTCGCATGCCCGATTGATCATTTTTGAGCTTCTTGTGCCTTTTGTCGGCCATCTCCCCCGTTTCACCATGCCGCCCTCGTCCCCATGAGGATCGCGATGTTCACCAATCTCTTCGCCCCGCTCGTCGGCGGGACCGAGCGGTCGGTCGCGGCCTTTGCCTCCGATCTGCGCCAGCTCGGGCACGACGTCCTCGTCGCGACCTGGCGGTCGGATGGAGCCCCCGCCTCCGAAGCGGGCACCCTTCGTCTGCCCCTTCCCGTCCCTCACGGAACCGACCTTCTGGGAGGTTTTTCACCGGACGTGGTCCATCTGCATCAGCCATTCCTCCTCGGCGATTCCGCCTTCCGCCTTGCCGCGGACTGCGGCCTGCCTCTCGTCCACACCCATCATACCCTCTATGCCCGTCCCGATGACCGTGTCGCCCTCGCAGAGCTCGCCGCCCTCGAGGCGGCCGCCCGGGATCTCGCCATCGCCTCCTCGAACCATTGTCATGCCGTCATCGCGCCAACCGGCAGCATCGCCTCGATTCTGAAATCCCAAGGGGTCCTCGGCGACCTGTCCATCCTTCCCACCGGCATCGACACGAAGGCCTTCGCGGGGGGCGACGGAGCCGCCTTCCGCCGGCGCCATGGGCTGCCTTCCGACGCCTTCGTCGTCGGCCACCTCGGGCGGCTCGTCCCCGCAAAGCGGACCGTCTTCCTCACCGAAGCCATGGCAGCCTTCCTGTCAGGCTCGCCTCCGTCCTACGCCCTCGTCTGCGGCGAAGGAGAATCGACGAAGGAAGCGCGGACCCGCTTCGCCGAAGCAGGAGTGGAGGACCGTCTCGTCCTTCTCGGCGAGCTCCCGGACGCGGATCTTGCCAGCGCCTACGCCGCGATGGACCTCTTCGTCTTCGCCTCCCTAACCGACACCCAAGGCCTCGTCCTCCTCGAGGCGATGGC
>CAYSZN010000519.1:0-3258 GCA_964435425.1 uncultured Akkermansia sp.
GAAAGCAGCAGGATCGCCGCCGCCGCCCACTTCCCGGCGTTCGCGACATTCCGCCAGCGTCCCGCCGGCAGCACGGCGACGAGCGCGACGGGAATGAGGAGGAAGAGCCACGCGAAACGCGGCGCGCCGGGCTCGTGGTAGGCGAGTCCAAAGGCGGCGAAGGCAAGCAGGCCCGCGAGGAAGCCGCGCAGACGGAAGACGGCCAGGGTGAAGAGGAGCAGCAGGAAGAGATCCAGCAGCGACCAGGACGTAACCCAGTCGCCCCGCGAGTAGTCCGCCCCCGGCAGGGCGAAGAGCCGGTAGCCGGGCGGCAGATGCAGGGTCGCGCCGAGCCGCTCGGCGTCGGCCTGCCAGCCGGTCGCGGGGAGGTTTTGGCCGAGCTCGATGCGCCCCGTCGCGGTGGCTTCGAGCTGCGGGCTGCGCACCTCGAAGCCCGGCGCGCCGCCCTCGGGATTGTGGGTGATGAGCTGCGGCTCGCCCCCCGCCACGACCGATCCCAGAAAATGCCCCTCGGCCACGTCGAGGCGGCGGATTTCGCGGAGCGGACCGGAGAGACGGTCCTGAAACGTGAGCGCCTTGCCGTCGTCGTCGAGCCAGAGGGAACGCTGGATCGTGACCGGACTGATGCCGCGCTGACCCGGCCCGCGGACCCGCTCGACGAGCTGGAAGGGCGCGCCCGTCTCCCAGCGGTAGACGGGCAGGGAGCGCCACTCCTCCGGCACCTGCGTCTGGGCGACGTCGATCTGGGGCAGGCCGGTGATCTCCGCCTGCCGGAACTCGGGACGGGCGCGGAAGGCGAGAGCCTGGTCCGCGACCGCGGGCACCGCTCCCTCGGCAAAGGCGATCTCCTCGGGCGGATCGGCGCGGAAGGCGCGCAGGACGAGAGTCCAGCGCCCCGCGCGAAGCTGGCCTTTCAGCAATCCCGTCTCGTCGATGGCGACGGGCAGGGGCGACTCCACCGAGGCGAGCTGCCAGCCCGCGGGCAAGGCCGAGCCGAGGGTCTCCTCGCGGCTCTTGCCCGCCACGATCAGCTCGATCCGGGTCTCGAACCAGAGGGGGATGCCGTCCTCCAGCAGCGAATGGACCTTGGTCGAGAGAAAGTCCTCGTCCACCGGCTCGGTCGAGGCCTGCCTCTGAAGCCACAGGGTTCCGTCCACGTCCCAGGAGGGTGCGCTCTGGGCCTGCCCATTCACGCTCAGGTCGAGCAGTCCGACTTGCGGAGGCAGGGCGATCTGCTGGGGCAGCTCGGGCCAGACGAAGCTCCCGACGACGATGTGCTTGCCAGGGTCGAGACGGATCGCGGGCCGTCTCTCGCGCTCGACCACGGGAACGGCCTTGCCGTCGACCGTCGCCGTGGCAGGCCAGCGTCCTGCGTTGCCCGGCAGGGCGAGCCACGCCTCCGCGAAGGCCTCGACCTCGAGGGAGAAGGTCGCGCCCGTCGCCGTGGCGTCGAGCTTCAGACGCGAAGGCCACAGCGGCAACCGCACCGACGCATCGCTGAAAACCTGAGGCGCGTCGCGGTCGTCGAGGCCATGGAGCACCCAGTCGGACCATCGCCGGAGATCCTCGGGCGTCGCCGGGTGGGAGCCTTCGGAAGAACCGTCCGCCGGGGGGAGCGGCTCGCGGTCCAGGGTCGGCGGGCTGACCGGCGCAGGCAGCGGAGCGGGAATGGGCAGTGGATCTTCCTGCGCAAAACCTTTCCCGAGGCTCAAAACAGCGCACAGAGCAAGGAGGACGGAGGAGGGGCTGCTCTTCATGACCGGGATTGTGCATCAGTCATGGCCCCTTTGGCAAGCGCGGACCGAAGAGCATTCGGAGCAAGCCTGCGCAAATCCTCCATTTCCCAAGCTCGACTCCCGTCCTGGAATCCGCCACACTCCCCGAGAATGAAACGCTCTTTTCCCGTCATCGTCGCTGCTCTCAGCGTGCTCCCGCTTGACGCCAACGAACCCATTCAACCCGAGGAATTCCGCCGCGCCCGCATCGTCGACGTCTGGGAATCCTACGCCGACCGGCTCTCCTTCGGCAAAGGCCAGACCCTCGCCCTCGTCGACGACGGCTGCGACCTAGCCATGCCCGAGTGGAACACCGCCAGCGAAGGCGTTCCGAAAGTGCGCGTCTCGTGGGACTCCGTCGACGATGACGACGACCCGAAGCACGAGGGAAAGGGCTATCACGGATCGACCATCGGCTTTCCCTCCTCTCTCGACCACGGTGGAAGGCGCGGCGTCGCCTACCGCAACCAGGTCGCGATGATCCGGGCGCTGGAATGCTGCCACGGCTCCCTCGCCGACGCCCCGACCGTGGCCAAGGCCCTGCAATGGATCCTCGATCACCACGCCGAGCACCGCATCACCACCGTGAACCTCGCCCCCGTCGACGACCAGGAGCACGGAGAAGCGGTCGCCTCCGAGATCGATGCGACGCTCGCCGAACTGCGACAGCGTGGCATCTGGGTGAGCGCCCCGGCGGGAAACCACGGATTCACCAAAGGCATCTCCTGGCCCGCGGCGGCGGCGGACTGCTTCGCCATCGGCGCGGTGAAGCCCGGCAAGGACGAGGTCCATCTCGACCGCAGCGCGAAGATCGATCTCGTCGTGCCGTCCCGCGCGACCAGCTCGTCGAACGCCATCCTCTGCGGCGCCGCGATGCTCCTGCGCGAGACCATCGAGCTCGGCGGCTACGACTGGGACGCCGACGGCCCGACCCTGCCGGAGGCGATGATGGCCATTTTCCAGAAAACCGGCGTCCCGGTCGAGGATCCCGGCACCGGGCTGACCTTCCGCCGCCTCGACGCCATGGCCGCGATCGCCCATGTGCTCGGCGACCAGACGAAACCTTGAACCCTTCCCCACCCACCGTGACCAGAATTCTCCCCCATCTCGCCACCCGCCTCGCCGTCCTCGGGCTCCTCGCCTCCCCTCCCCTCGCCGCCTCGGAGCGCGACGATCTCTTCCGCGCCACCATCGACGAGCTGTTCCCAAAGCTCGTCGAGACCCGCCGCACCCTCCACGCGAACCCCGAGCTCTCCAATCAGGAGGAGCAGACCGCCGCCTTCGTCGCGGAGCGCCTCCGGGAACTCGGGCTGGAGGTGAAGACCGGCGTCGCGAAGCACGGCATCGTCGCCCTGTTGCGGGGGACGGCGGGGGAAAGCGAGCGCTGCGTCGCGATCCGCGCCGACATGGACGCCCTGCCCATCACCGAGCTGAACTCGAAGCCCTACCGCTCGCGCAATCCCGGCGTGATGCACGCCTGCGG
>CAYSZN010000520.1:0-3258 GCA_964435425.1 uncultured Akkermansia sp.
ATCTACATCGACGAGATCGACAAGATCGGCCGCAAGACGGAGAACGTCTCCATCACCCGCGACGTCTCGGGCGAGGGCGTGCAGCAGGCCCTGCTGAAGATGCTCGAGGGCACCATCTGCAACGTGCCGCCCCAGGGTGGGCGCAAGCATCCGCAGCAGGAGTACATCCAGGTCAACACCGAGAAGATCCTCTTCGTCTGCGGCGGGGCCTTCGTCGGACTCGAGGAGATCGTGAAGCGCCGCCTCGGCAAGAAAGTCCTCGGCTTCGGCGACGAGATTACCAAGGTCGCGAGCGAGTCCGAGGTCGAGCGGCAGCTCCGCAACGTCTCTCCCGAGGATCTCCACGGCTTCGGTCTCATTCCCGAGTTCGTCGGCCGCCTTCCCGTCGTATCGACCCTGCGCCCGCTCAAGCGCGAGGAGCTGATCGAGGTGCTCACGGGGCCGAAGAACGCCATGGTCAAGCAGTACAGCAAGCTCCTCGCCATGGACGGCGTCAGCCTCGAGATCACCGACGACGGTCTCGAGGCCCTCGCCGAGGAGGCCATGGGTCGCGGCACCGGCGCCCGCGCCCTGCGGTCCATCTTCGAGAAGCTGATGCTCGACGTGATGTTCGACGCCCCCAACCACGAGGGCCACACCCGCGTCGTCGTGGACCGCGACGTCGTCGAGGGCAAGCGCCTCCCCGTCGCCGTCGAGGACAAGGCCTCCCTCAAGAGCGGGGAGAAGGAGGCGGCGTAGGGGTGGGCTGTGGCCCGCGTCCATGGGGCGCGGAGTGGCGCTCCTGCGATGCTCGGCCGAGGTCGACGGCCTCGGCAGCAGATTCCGGCCCGATGGACCAGTCCTGTCGCTTTCCTCCAGAGCTCGGACGGGCATCGTCGGGACCGACCTGAGCGCATCGTCCGCGCTTGCCAAGCGCCGTTCCTTTCCCTTGCGCGGCGCGGGATTCTGTCCGATCACTCCCGCCTATGGCGAAGAAACCAGTCGTTTTCATCATCCGCGACGGATGGGGGGACAATCCAGCAGGCCCGGAAGGCGCGGAGCGCTGCGGGGACTGCCCCCGTCTCGCGGACATCCCCTTCACCCGTTCCCTCCACGAGCGCTACCCCGTCTCCCAGCTCCGCACCTCGGGCATGGACGTGGGCCTGCCGGACGGGCAGATGGGCAATTCCGAAGTCGGCCACCTCAACCTCGGTGCCGGGCGTATCGTCTACCAGGACTTCACCCGCATCAACAAGGCCATCGCCGACGGCGAGCTGGGGTCGAATCCGGTGCTGCAGGAGGCCTTCGCCAAGGCCACGGGGTCGCGGCTGCATCTCCTCGGCCTCGTCTCCGACGGAGGGGTCCACAGCCACCAGGACCATCTCGTCGCCCTCGCCGATGCAGCCAAGGCGGCCGGCGTGAACGATATCATGGTCCACGCCATCACCGACGGGCGCGACACCTCGCCGACCGGCGGCAAGGGCTACCTCGCCTACTGCGAGGAGAAGCTCGCCGCCTCCGGCGCGAAAATCGCGACCGTCGTGGGACGCTATTACGCGATGGACCGCGACAAGCGATGGGAGCGCACCCGGCTCGCCTGGGACGCCATCGTCCTCGGCCAGGGCGAGGCCCGCGGCGACGCGCCCTCCGCCGCCGTCGCGGAAAAATACGGCCAAGGGGAGACGGACGAATTCCTCAAACCCCTCGTCTTCGGCCAGGCCGGCGAGCGCCGTGTCCGCGACGGCGACGTCGTCCTCTTCTTCAACTTCCGCGCCGACCGCGCCCGCCAGCTCAGCCTCGCCTTCCTGAAGGAGGATTTCGCCGGCTTCGACCGCGGCGGCTTCCCGAAGACGGCCTATGTCACCCTCACCGAATACGACGAGACCTACGGCTGTCCCGTCGTCTTCCCCACCGTCGAGCTGAAGAACACCCTCGGCGAGGTCGTCGCGGCAGCCGGCCTGAAGCAGCTCCGCGTCGCCGAGACCGAGAAGTATCCGCACGTCACCTACTTCTTCAACGGCGGCGTCGAGGAGCCTAACGCCGGCGAGGACCGGCAGATGCTCCAGTCTCCGCAGGACTGCGCCACCTACGACGAGAAGCCTGAGATGTCGGCCGAGGAAGTCACGCAGACGATCCTCGACCGCGCCGCCGACTACGACCTCGTCATCGTGAACTACGCCAACCCCGACATGGTCGGCCACACCGGCAACGTGCCCGCCGCGATCCGGGCCGTGGAGTGCGTCGACCGCTGCGTCGAGCGCGTCGTCGAGAAGGTTCTCGACCTCGGCGGATGCCTCCTCATCGCCGCCGACCACGGCAACTGCGAGCTGATGGTGAACGAGGACGGATCCCCGCAGACGGCGCACACCACCTTCCCCGTCCCCCTCCTCTACGTGGCGGACGACGCGGACCGGTACCGCCTCGACGACGGCATCCTCGCCGACATCGCCCCGACCCTGCTGGCCCTGCTCGGCGTACCCGCCCCGGCGGAGATGACGGGACGCCCGCTGCTGTCGCCGAAGTGAGCCCCGGATCCGTCTTCCGCTCCGCGCCATGGCCGCCATCACCCCGAACTTCCGGAACGCCCGGCTCGTCGCGATGTCCCTCGCGAAGGTCGGCAACCCCGTGCGCAACGAACCGCTCCAGACCTCGCGCCAGCTCTGCCGCTTCCGCGAGGAGGAGGCGGACCTGCTCACCCACTGCTTCCTGAAGTCCTTCCGCTCCCTCGAGGCGCACCAGCTCCACCACCACATCGGCCTGGAGCAGAACGAGCTCTTCGCCGCCGCCGCCGCGATCTTCGACGACAACGCCGCCCTGCTGGAGCAAGGCGCGGCGATCGCCCAGCACCTCCACGCGAAGTCGCAGCATCCCAACATCAAGTCCGGCGACCTCTGCGTCGCCCTGCTCGACCGGATCGGCGTGCTCGGCGAGCCGGTCCAGGCCCTCAGCATCGTGAAGTCGGAGAGCCGCGTCCCCTTCCTCCAGATCTCCGAGCGCGACGGCGACCTCGTCCTCACGACCGAGCAGGGCATCTACCCGGACAAGATCGACAAGGGCTGCCTCGTCCTGAACCACGGCCGCGCCGACGGCTTCTCCGTCTATCTCTTCGACAAGGGAGGCGGCGACACGCGCTTCTGGGTGCGCGACTTCGCCGGGGCGAAGCCGGTGACCGACGACGGCTACCTGACCCGCCGCTTCTCCGAGCTCTGCGTCGAGTTCGCGAAGCGCGGCCTGCCCGAGGACACCGTGGCCGAGGAGCGCATGGAGGTGGCGAGCCGC
>CAYSZN010000521.1:0-3251 GCA_964435425.1 uncultured Akkermansia sp.
CGGCAGCAGCGTCAGCGCGCCGCGCCGGGGAACCGGGAGTGAGGCGACAAAGGTCTTGGCAGGGGCGTGTGGAGTTGGTTACGATGCGGCCCCTCCATGCCCGAAGGAATGTCGGCCACCCGATACCTGATCCACAAGGCATGCGCCTACCCGCTCGCCATCAGCTGGATCATCGGCACCCTTTTGATATGGACTCCCATTTCCATCACGATGGTACGCAACGACGTCTTCGAGATATGGCGAGAAGATTGGACTGTCATTCCGCTTCTGCTGCTTTGCTACCTCGCCGCCAGCGGACTCGGCCTTATTGCCGGAGCAGCGCTCATCTCGTGGCCCGTGGCACGCATTTGCGGACGCCTGAACGGCGCTCCCCACGCCGTGGGCGAAAAGGTCCTTGTCCTATCCGGTCCACATTCCGGCAAAGCGGGCTGCATCTATGAGATCACCACTGGCCAAGGCGGTCACCCGCTACCGAGAGTCAAACTTGGCGACGAGACACTCGAGGATTACTGCGACCTTTTCGAGGAATACGAATTGCTCAGGCTTCCAACGCCACACGACCCGCCCCTGTCCATCTCCAAAGCCCCGGCGACGCCGGATGCCCAACCTTGAAGCAATGGTCAAGGAGGGGGACTTTCCAAGTCCCCTTTGGCAATAGACGGGACTTGGGAAAGTCCCGCTCCCTGCGGTCTCTTTCGGACGTCACTGATTCTTCGGCAGACGCTCGTCAAGGCATCCACCTCTCATCCCCGGGGCGGCGGACCTCCGGGACGGGGACCGCCCGGCCCTCCCCGACGGGCCTCGGGCTCCTCCGGCGTTTCGCCGAGAACGATGTCCCAGGTGCCGACGAGCTCCTGGCTCTCCGGCGTCGGGGGCTGGAACTCGCGGATCACCGAGAGCCGCTGCTCGGGCGTGCCCATGCGTCGCAGGATGCCGTCCCCGTCGTTCTGCTCGACCCCAGCGATGAAGAGCTGGGTGGTCAGCAGCCGCGTCGCGCCGTCGTTCACCGCGATGTGCCAATGGATCGTGCGCCCCGTGTAGAGCCCCGGCCGGATCGTGCGGAAGCGGTATTCGCCCTTCCCGTTCGTGACGACCCTGCCGTAGCCCTGGAAATGGGGATCGCGCTCCTTGCCCCGCTGCACGCCCCGGCTGTGGAGGTAGCAGCCGTTCTCGTCGGTCTGCCAGAGCTCGATGGTGCGGTCGGCGACGGGACTGCCGTCGGCCTTGAGGAGGCGCCCGCCGAATTCGGTGACGATGCCGCCCGCCGGCGCCGCACCGCCGAGGATCTGCACCAGGTCGTTGTCCTGGTCGAGAGGAAGGTGGTCGGGGTAGTAGGGGCCCTCGGTCGTCCGGGGCGTCAGGACGAGGGCCTCCGCGTAGAGCTCGCCGGTGACCAGCCCGCCGCTGGCGAGCAGGAGGCTGCGCAGGAGACGGCGGCGGTCGAGCGAAATGTGGAAGGAGGGACGGATCGGATTCATGGTCGGAAGGCGAGCCGATGGAACCCCGGACAGGGAAGAGGGTTTCCTCGCCGATCTCACCGTATTGCCTCCGTCCCGCCCGCGCCCGCCGCGAGGCAGAACTCGATCATCTCCTCATAGAGAGCATCCCCCCCTTTGGCGAGGACGTCGCCGTGGTAGCCGTCGGGCACGATGCGGAGCGCCTTCCGCCCGTCGGTCGCGGCGTGGAGACGCTCGGAATGCTCCACCGGGATGATGCCGTCACGGGCGCCATGGGCGAAGAAGACCGGCTTCCCGGCGGCATGGCCGACGCCCCGCAGCGGCGAGATGGAGAAGGGATCGAAGCCCGCCCGCAGGCCGCCCGTCCGCATCGTTCCGGCAATGAGCCAGGAGGGAATGCGCGGATGGATGGTGCGCTTCGCCGCGCGGTCCACGACCTCGGCCAAGGTCGCGAAGGGGGCCACGGCGACCACCGCGGAGAGGCGAGGCTCGCTGGGGAGGGATTGCAAAAGCACGGAGGCCCCGAGGGAGATGCCGACAGCGCAGATCTGCCCGGGATCCTGCCCCCGTTCGGAGAGGAGGGCCGTGGTCCGGTCGAGCACCGCGGAAAAATCCCGCGTCTCGCGATGGCCGAAGGTGCAAACCTCGCCCCCGCTTTCCCCGTGGCAACGCGCGTCGTAGACGACGCAGCGGTAGCCGCCCGCCACGAAGCGCTCGGCGATGGCGAGCATGTCCTCCTTCACCCCGCTGCGGCCATGGAGGAGAAAGACGGTGCCGCGCGGAGGCGACGGGACATCGGCGAGCGGCATCCCGAGACGGGCCGCCATGCGCTGGGTCTTCTCGGCCTTGCCCGGCGCGGGTGCGAGCGTGGCGAGGATCGCGGCGAGAGGCACCCCGTCGGAAGCGGCCACGGTAAAAGGCTCCAGAGCCAGTCCGTAGTCGGCGGGCCGCGCCAGAACCTCGTGGTGCCGTGGCTCGAGCGCCCGGCGGTTCGGAACAAGAAAATACGACGAGCTGATCCAAAGAAAGCCGGCGACCAATCCGATGGAGAGGACGGCGGCCAGGAGGAGAAAGGGGCGAAGTCTGCGGGACATGGAGCCTATACGCACCGACATTCCCCTTCTTTCAAGTTGAGAGTGGGTAGCTGATAATGGCCGAAAGTCACTCATTTCCAACCCTATCAACTATCATCCATCCACTCTCAACTCCCCCACTCTCCCGCCTTTTGACCATCGGCCCTTCCTCTGGCATCTTTCCCGATGCCGTTCCTCCGTCCCGCGCTTCTTCTCATGAGCCTGTCCGCCTTCGCTGCCGCGCCGGTGTCCGCCCAGCTCGCCCCGGCCTCCATCGAGGCGGCGCACAAATACTCCGCCGCCCGGGGCGGCATCGGATTCATCGTCAAGGAGCGGGGCGAGGTCCGCTTCGAGCGCTACGCCAAAGGCCATGGGCCGAACGAGCCGGTCCACATCTACTCGGGGACGAAGTCCTTCTTCGGCGCCCTCGCCGCGATCGCCGAATCCGACGGCATCCTCTCCCTCGACGAGCGCGTCGCCGAGACCCTGCCGGAGTGGCGCAAGGACCCGCGCAAGTCGGCGATCACGATCCGCGAGCTGCTCGACTTCACCTCCGGTCTGGAGACGGGATTCGAGGAGATCTACGGCCGCTCCACCGCCGACAAGCTGATGCTCTCCGTCGGCCTCGACGCGAAGCGCGCGCGGGGCGAGGCCTTCATCTACGGGCCGAGCCACCTCCAGGTCTTCTGCGAGGTGCTGCGCCGCAAGCTGAAGCGCAAGG
>CAYSZN010000522.1:0-3250 GCA_964435425.1 uncultured Akkermansia sp.
GCCGGGAGCGGCGCGACCTCGGGGCGCATCTGCCACGTTCCCATGGCCATCTCCGAGCAGACCTCGAGGGCGACGCTGTTCCTCACCGAGTCGATGGCGCCTTTGCCCCAGGTGAAGGGCGCATGGTATTTCTGGAAACAGGCCGGCATCGACAACGGATCGAGATTCCGCTCGCGGAAGCATTCGACGATGGCCCGTCCCGTGTTGCCCTCGTAGTCCTCGGCGACCTCCTCCGGCGTCAGCTCGCGCACCAGCGGCACGGTTCCGTGGAAATGGTCGGCGTGGGTCGTGCCGAGACAGGGCAATTCCATCCCCGCCTGGGAGAACATCGTCGCCTTCGCCGAATGGGTGTGGGTGACGCCTCCGATCCCGGGAAACTCGCGGTAGAGGACGAGATGCGTCGGCGCATCGGACGACGGGCGCAGGGTTCCCTCGACGACCGTTCCGTCGAGGTCGAGGACGACGAGCGAATCGACGGTGAGATCCCCATAGGCCACTCCGCTCGGCTTGATCGCGACGAGTCCCGAGTCCCGGTCGATCCCCGAGACGTTTCCCCAGGTCAGGCGCACGAGCCCCTCCGTCACGAGGAGGCGGTTGGCCTGGAGCACTTCCTCTTTCAGTTCTCGCAGCATCGCGGCCAACGAAGCCCGGAACGCGCCTGCCGCAAGGGAAGAATTCCACTAGGCAATCTCTCCCGTTCTGGTCTACCCTGAGCCCGTCCTCCGAAGGGAGGCCCAGCCTGCCATGTGGCGAACGATCCAAAAACTCCTCGCGAACTTTGTCATCCCCGTGCTGCTGCTCGCCTACCTCGCGGTGGCCGTCTGCCTGCTGAACCGCTGGGACGCGATGGTCCCGGTGACCCTGATCCCCATCTGGGTCTGGGCCGGGGCGGGGGCTCTGCTCTCCCTGATCTGCTGGATCGCCAGCCGGGCCATCGCCGCGGGCGTGATGTTCTGCCTCTGCCTCGCCACGGCGGTCGCCTTCTCCGAGGAGACCCACGGAATCGTCCGCGAGGCCATCGCCGCCGCGAAGGAACGGCAGCCCAGTCCCGAAGGGGAAAGCCCTGTCCTCCGCATCGCCACGGTCCACTGCGCAGGCCAGGAGGCCTGCCTCCGCAAGGCGGCCGAGGCGGCACCGGACATCCTCGTCGTCCGCGAGGCGCCCGCGAAGGCCGTCCTCGACGCCGTGGCCGACCAGCTCTACGGCGTGGACCGCTCCGTCACCACGCAGGGCGGCCTCGCCATCCTCGGCCGGGGCGCGACTCTCGCCACCCTCACCGAGCCGGGGGGGCAAGCCCTCCATGTGCGCCTGAAGCGCCCCGGGGGGCTCATTCTCGACATCACCGCCCTCGATCTCGCCGGCTGCGCCCCGCGCCTCGACATGTGGCGTCCTCCCGTGTGGAAGGAGCTGATCGAGGCCCGCATCGAGAACCGACGCCTCGTCCGCGCCCATCTCGGGGAAAATCCCATCCGCCGCGAGCATGTCGCCCGCATCGTCGCGGGAGGCTTCGGCACTCCACCCGGCGACGATGTCTTCCGCCCCCTCCAGAACAGCGGCATGGTCGACACCTATGCCGCCGCCGGACAGGGCTGGGGAAACACCTTCCCCTCCGACTACCCCATCCTCCGGCTCGATCAGATCTGGGTCTCGCCGAACCTCGCGCCCACGAAGACGACCGCGCGGCTCAATCCCGGCTCGCCGCAACGCATCGTCGTCAGCGAGGTGCGCGCCAAGTAGCGCTCGGGTTTAAAATTCAACGTTCAAGGTTTCAAGTTCCGGGCTGGCGCGGAACTCGGTAGGGACGCCCCGTCGGTCATGGGCGTCAACTTCGTGGCCTTTTTCAGATATTTCAGGTTTCCCAAGGATGCGAGAACTGGAATCCTTGGTGGATGAAGCCGCCCAAAGCAGTCCCCGCCAAACTCTTCGACGATTTTCTCGGCAGCCTCGAGCTCGACAGCGGGATGCTCGACGAACTTGCCCGCAGCACCGGCTGGAGCAAGGCCGAGCCACGAAAGATCACCCTCGCCCATCTGCTCATGGCCCTCTCCCTGGAGTCCATCCGGGGCGAGGCCAGCTTCAACGACCTCAGCTCCCGCATCCACCTCCTCAACCAGGACGGCGGCCCCAGCCGCCAGGCCGTCTCCAAGCGCGTCAACGCTCCCTTCCTCGAAGTTCTCGAAGCCCTTCTGGCCAAGGCCATCGCCGCCAAGGCGGACTGCGACAGCCTCGCCTGCCAAAGCCCGGCCCTTGCCGGCCATGGCCGCGTCCTCGTCCAGGACAGCACCGTCGTGAGGCTCCCCGCATGGCTCTTCGCCCGCTTCTCCGGCGTCTCCAACGCCCACGGGAACGTCTGCAACGCCCGCATCCAGGCCGTCTACGACATCAGGAACATGGCCTTCGTCTCCTTCGAGATCTGTCCCTGCAGCGACAACGACCTCGCCGCCGCCCCGAGGCTGGAGCTGAGGGAAGGCGACCTCGTCCTGCGCGACCGGGGCTATCTCGCCGCCGCTGAAATAGCCCGCCATCTCGAAGCCGGGGCCGACTGCATCTACCGGCACAGGACGGGCACAACCTATCTCGACCCGGAAACCAAGGAGCCCATCGACCTGCTCGCCGAGCTGCGCCGCAACGGCTCGCTCGACCGCATGGTGCTGCTCAACAACGAAGGGCAAACCCCCGTGCGCCTCGTCAGCGCACCCGTGGGCGAGGAGGTCGCCAACCACCGCAGGAGGAAGGCGAGGAGGGAGGCCCACGGCCACAACCCATCCGCGGAAGTCCTCGCCCTCATGGACTGGACCATCTTCCTGACCACCGCCAAGGAAGTGGACTTCTCCGTCATCCTGAAGGTCTACGGCCTGCGCTGGCGCATCGAGATAATCTTCAAGACGTGGAAGAGCCACCTGGGCTTCGAGGAGATCCACCGGGTGTCGGACATCGGCCTGCGCTGCATCCTGACGATGCGGCTGGTCATGGTCACCGAGGGGACCAGCGTGCTCTACCGCGCCTGCCACAGCCATGTGAAGCGGCATCGCGACCGCGAGCCGGGCCTGCAGAAGTTCCTCAAGCGTCTGTCCCGCAGCCCCGAGCTGGCCGGCATGGTCGTCCGGGCGCTGGCCGACGGGGGCGAGCCCGGCAGACGAGGCGCGGCGCACCTGGGACCACCTCGTGCGCTATTGCTGCTACGACAAGAGGAAACGCAAAAACTTCTTCGACCAGTCCAATGATTGACACGAAGTTGACGCCCATGCCC
>CAYSZN010000523.1:0-3249 GCA_964435425.1 uncultured Akkermansia sp.
ATCTGCCCTTGGTTCGATTTACTCATAATAATAAAGAGAATTTCTTCAGCGAACGATTAAGCTGTGCCGACCGCCGGGGCGGGGGTGAGCGTGGAAACGGGAGGGCGGGTTGGAGCTACGGAAAGCATGGACGACAGAGCAGCCCCGGCGGTTGGCACCAGCGCTTTGTTCGCCTTCCGGTTGGTTGTGGATGCGGTCATAGCGATTTACCTTTGGTAAGCTTCTTCATGTCAATCTCAACTCCAAATCCTCCAACCTTCGCGTCCGTAGCGTCAACGAGGCGCTGGAAAAAGCTCTGCCTCCGTGGCTGAGCAGAAGGAAGATGCATCGTATAAGTCCTAATGGCTCGAACGATGTCATCCGCAGGAACAGGCTTCGTAAGAATCGTCACACTCAAGTCGTCCGATGGAACATGCTGCTCAATCCGCTCTTTGGAGCATGCGGATAGAAAAATCACGGGAATACGGCGGAACATCTCAACCTCTCGAAGGAGGCAAAAGAGCTTGATGCCTCCGTCGAAGACCATGTCTATATCGACATTGCGTAAGGCCGGGCCGGAAGTGGGCGTCTCCTGTGGAATCATCACATCCATGATGATGATGTCCGGCGGCTGCTCCCGCCAGCGAGGGAAGGAAGCCACTGCATCCGACAGGCAAATAGCGTGCTCTACAATACACGACGGAAACTGAGCTTCGAGAAAGTCCCTGAACTGCGCGACGAAATACTGGTCATCATCGACGAAAAGCAGGTGCATGGCGTGACGCGTTGAGGTTAGGCGAACGTTGTTTATCCACAAAAAATTGTACGCTAATCAGATTCGCACACAAAAACCTGTGGGCGAATCGAACTTCAAGTGTTCACAAGGACAAATCAAGTTCAAATTTCACGAACTCAGCCAAATTCTCAAACCTTCCCAATAGAAAAGCAGATGCCGGTCGAAGGGCTTCCTAACTTGGATGCTGCGAATCCGGGCGAGTTCGGGAGCGGCGAAACGGCGGCGAATCCCGAGACCGGGCCGCTCGGAGAGCATTCAGATCGTCTCATCTACGGCGAGCAAATGGCGTTCGGCGATGTCGAGGTTGGCATTCTCCAAATACCAGCGGTACTGCAAGGCCGCATCCTGTTCCGCTCTGGCGGAGATGAAGACCTCGACGCTCATGCTTGAGCACGGGCGTTCCGCCGAATGCGTTCCAGCACGGAAGCGTCGTAGGAAACATACGGCGAATGCACCCCCTCAAGAACCGCCGCCTCCAAGGCGGGGGATTCATCGAACTCCTGCCGCTTGAGCATCCAAAGCGCTTCGCCAACCACCTCCCCCTCATCGGTGTAGCGTCCCGTGAGGACCAGCCTATCGACAAGCTGGCTGAGTGCTGGAGGAAGGGCGACGGTCATCCCTGCGAAGATACGGACGCCTCGGTGGATTGCCGAGCCGCGTCTTGTTCACCTCCCGGCGCCCTGAATCGAGGATCGCCGGTTTCGCGTTGCTGCAACGAGCGACCGAGCGCCATGACATCGAAACCAAACGCCGCCGCGATCTCCTGTTTGTGACGCCGGACTTCGCTAATGACCGAATCCACCACGGTCTTGGGGCAATCAATCGTCTTCATCATCATTCTGGAGCAGTTCTTCGGGGCTGCACATCACCGGAAGCCCGAAACCCGCCATGCCGACAGCACTGCGGAGGCGGTCACGGATGAAAGGGTTGGCGATGTGCTTGAAATTCCATGTGACAAGGTAGTCCATCCGGTGAACCGACGCCACTGCGATGTGGAGCGCATCCGATGCCGCCTTTTGAGGAACAACCCCTGATTCCACCAAGTGGCGAGCCAGTTCCAGCCCCTCGTCAGGCAGTGGCAGAAGCGGAATGTCCCGAAGCAGATGGAGCCTGTCCGCGGCCATTCGGGCATCTCCCTTGCCAGCTTCGTCCAGCGTCTCAAGTGACGTGAACAGCTCAAAGCCGGAACACCCTTCATCCCACCATCGCCGCGTAGCCGACTGCTTGGCGGCTTGCAAAAGACTATCCGACGTCTTTGCAACGTAGTAGCTCGGGACAGTGGTTTCGATGTAGGCCGTCGCCATTGTGGTTGACTCCCCGTTTCAAGGGGAAGGTTGTTTATCCGCAAAAACTGTGGGCGAATAGAATTTCAAGTGTTCATCTGGGCAAATCAAGCTCAAATTCCGCGAACACCCCCAGATTCTCAAAAAAGCAGCCTCAATCAAGCCCAGGGTGAGGTATGGGACGAATGCGCGATATGCTGCCCCACCCCATCCCTCTCGACGAGACGCCGAACCGTGCTACCAGTGGAGGCCTTCCCGCCTTCATGCCGCCCTCCCCCTCCCTCGAAGCCCCTTGGCGTGCCGGCCTTCGCGCGGCGCGGGCGAACCTCCTTCCCGGCTTCCTCGTCCAAGCGGCGATGGTCGGGACGGTGCTGGCCTACTACTTCCTTCCCGCTTCGCGCCCGGTCTTCGACGCCCTCGCAGGAGCGAAGGAGCGGTGGGGCTATGCCTATTCGGCGGTCTCCGCGGTCCTCGCGGGAGCGGTGGTGCCGGAGCTGCTGCGCATCCTCGTCTTCCAGCACGGACGCGCGACGCGGCGCAATCTCGCGAACTTCCTCTTCGCCGCGGCCTTCTGGGGCTGGAGCGGGATGCAGGTGGATTTCCTCTACCGCATGCAGGCGGCTTGGTTCGGCGACGGCGCGGAGGTCGCCACGGTCGTGAAAAAGGTCCTCGTCGATATGCTCCTCTACTGCCCCCTGATCGCCGCGCCCATGGCCGTGATCCTCTACGACTGGCGCGAGACGGGCTTCCGGCGGAGCGCGTTGCCGGGATTCTTCACGCCCGGATTCTACCGGCGCTCCATCCTGCCCACCCTCATCGCGAACTGGGGCGTGTGGCTCCCCATCGTCGCGGCGCTATACTCCTTGCCGGGTCTGCTGCAAATCCCGCTCTACGCCCTTGCCCTTTCGCTCTGGGTCATCCTCTTCACTTGGATGAGCGAGCAGCGGCGGCCGGAGGGGAGTTGATAGATGAGAGTTGAGAGGTAGCCCTGACCGGCCCGGTCAGGGAAGAGCGTCGTTTGGACGTCCGCTTGACCGCGTGGCCCTGCCGATGAACTTCCGGCGTTTTTCTTCCGGCTCCTCATCGGGCCGTCATCTTCGGGGGTGACACTTGGGGCATGATCCATCCGACCCCCGCCCTGAAAACGAAGCCCATGTTCACCCTCGCCGCCACTCTCCTCGGTGGCGTCGC
>CAYSZN010000524.1:0-3247 GCA_964435425.1 uncultured Akkermansia sp.
CGCCTTCGGCATCACGCAGCGGGCCATCACCCTGACGGCGGATTCGGCGACCAAGGTCTACGGCAACGCCGACCCGGCCTTGAGCGTGAGCATCGGCTCGGGTTCGCTGGCCACGGGCGATACCCTCGCCGAAGTGACCGGAACGGTGGGACGTCAGGCGGGCGAAAACGTTGGTCTCTACGACATCCTCCTCGGCACGGGGGCCAAGGCGGGCAATTACGCGATCACCTTCGACACGGACAACGACGCCTTCAGCATCACCCAACGGGCTCTGACCATCACCGCGAACAATCAGAGCAAGACCTACGGCGATGCCTTCTCCTTCGTGGGGACGGAGTTCACGGCCTCCGGGCTGATCAACGGGGACATCGTGGCCTCCGCGAGTCTGTCGAGCGCCGGTGCTCCCGTGACGGCGGGGGTGGGCGGCTACGCCATCTCCATCGGCGGTGCAACGGGCACGGGCTTGGGCAACTACACCATCGTCTACGTCGACGGCACAATGACGGTGAACCGCCGCACCTTGACGATCACGGCGAACAACCAGAGCAAGACCTACGGTGACGCTTTCGTCTTCGCGGGAACGGAGTTCACGGTCTCCGGTCTCGTCAACGGCGACACCGTCACCTCCGCGAACCTCTCGAGCCGCGGAGCGGCCCGCTCCGCCGGAGTGGCCGGAGCGCCCTACGCCATCCGCATCGGCAGCGCGGCGGGAACTGGACTGTCGAACTACGCGATTACCTACCGGCCGGGCTCGATGGGCGTGAGACCGACGCGGCTCCTCGTCACCGCAAACGACGCGATACGGACCCAGGGCCAGTCCAATCCAGCCTTCTCGGCATCCTATTCCGGCTTCGTGCTCGGAGAGGGCCCCGGCGATCTGTCGGGCGTCCTGAGGTTCGCCGTCAAGGGAGGCGGCTCCTCCTCCGCAGGCGCCTACGCCATCGTCCCCTACGGCCTCCGTTCGGAAAACTACCGGATCCGCTACGCTGCGGGGCAGTTGACCGTGCTTCCCGGCGGAGGGGCGGGGGACCTCCTGGAGCGCTCCGACATGGCCGATCCCTTCAGCTTCCTCAAAGGATACGGGCAAGAGGAGTCCGAGGCCGACGAAGAGGACCGTGGCGGCAGAGTCGAATACACCCCTCGCGACTATCCGGGCAGCCTTCTGCATCTGAGTTCGGGAGAAGTGGAGTAGCAAAGAAGCAGAGAATTCAGGAGCCAGGAGCTGGAATTTAGGAGCTGGAATGAGAGAAGCAGAGAAACGGAGTGCCCAAGGAAGGAGGCTTGCCAAGCCTCCATTGATGCAAACGAGGTTGGGCCAGCCTCGCTCCTTGTTTCCCACCTTTTACCTTCTGCTTTTCACTTTTTACGGCGTCGCCGCCGCTCAGGACCTCGATCGCATCGCTCCGCGGACACCGCCGTCGGGCGGGCTGGGCGAGATCCTCGAAGAGGCGTCGGCCGAGCCGGTCGGCGAGGACGATGGGGTGGAGCTTCTCGAGCGTCTCAAAGGCCTGGTCTTCGTCCCCGGCGTCAAGGACGTGCGCGAGGCCGGTCGCCCCGGCGTCAAGGGCGTGCTCGTCGAGGGCGTGGCCCTGATGGACCAGGAGGAATGGTCCGCCCGGCTCTCGGACCGCATCGGCGCTCCCCTGACGATGGGTGGGCTCAACGCCATCCTGCGCGAGATCGTCCTCCACTACCGCGAGGAGGGACGTCCCGTCGTCGATGTCGTCGTCGTCGAGCAGGACATCACCTCCGGCGTCGTCCAGCTCGCCGTGGTCGAGGCCGTCCTCGGCGAGGTGCGGGCCGAGGGAGCGAAGCACTTCAAGGCCGAGCGTCTCGCGGGGCAGGTGCGTCTGAAGCCCGGCGGTCCCATCCTCTCGACCCTGCTCCTCGCGGATCTCGCCTGGCTGAACCGCAATCCCTTCAGGAGCGTCGATCTGGTCTATGCTCCCGGCGGAGAGGATGGCGAGACCGACGTCGTCCTGCGCATCGACGACCGCTTTCCCCTGCGCGTCTACGGAGGCGGCGAGGACAGTGGCAATGCCCTGACCGGAAGCAACCGCTGGTTCGCCGGCGTGAACTACGGCAACCTCTGGGGTCTCGACCACCAGGTCAGCTACCAGTGGACCTTCAACGAGCGCACCGACCTGCTCAGCGCCCATTCCATGAGCTACGTCGCCCCCTTGCCATGGAGGCACATCGCCACGGTCTATGCCGCCTACGTCGAGTCCTCCGCTCGGCTTCCAGCCCCCTTCGACCTCTCCGGCGAGACGGCCCAGCTGAGTGGGCGCTACACCATCCCGCTGCCCGAGGCTCCGGAGGCTCGGGGCGTGTTCGAGCACGAGCTGGAGATCGGCTACGACTTCAAGCAGAGCACCAGTGTCCTCGAGTTTGGCGTGCTGGGCGTGGGCGGCCTGGACACCGACGTGCAGCAGTTCGTGTTCGGCTACCGGGCGAGCCTGCGGGACAAGGGCGGGCTGACCCGCTTCGAGGGCTTCGGCTACGCCAGCCCCGGGGGAATGGGAGGCGGCAACGACGATGCTTCCTTCGCCCTGGCGCGCGCGGGGGCGGAGTCGTCGTACGCCTACGGGACCGTGGAACTGGAGCGCCTCCAGCGCCTGCCGTCGGGATTCACCGCGGTGCTGGGTGCCGGGGCGCAGTTCGCCGACGGGAACCTGCTGCCGAGCGAGCAGCTGGGCCTGGGCGGCTACGACAGCGTGCGCGGCTACGAGGAGCGCGAGGTCAACGTGGACCGAGGGTACACGCTCGCCGCGGAGCTCCGGACGCCCTCGCTGGCGGGGCTCGTGCCCGTTTCGGCGCTGGGAGAGGCGTGGGGCCGGAGCGATGTGCAGTTGCTCGTGTTCGTGGACCACGCCGCTGGCCGGAGCGTGGACCGCCTGCCCGGCGAGCCCCGGCGCTACTCGCTGACCTCGGTGGGGCCCGGGCTCCGCTGGACGGTGGGGGACCGCTTCACCTTCCGTTTCGACTACGGCTTCCAGCTCGAGGACAGCGGAGCGGGCCTGGGGCTGGGCGACTCGCGCATGCACATCGGCGGGGTGCTGGCGTATTAGAAATCCGAAACCAGAAGTCCGAAATCCGAAGCTTGACCGGGTTGGCCTCCGGCGACCGCTGATCTTCGCTGATTCCCGCTGATCTTTTTGTGTCTGGAATCCTCAGCGAAGATCAGCGTCCCTCAGCGGTCCAACCAAGTTCGGATTTCGAGCTTCGGATTTCGGATTTTCCCCTACGC
>CAYSZN010000525.1:0-3240 GCA_964435425.1 uncultured Akkermansia sp.
CCGGTGCGGGGACGGGGACGACCCGCACCGGCGAGGATGAGGACGGGACCATGGATCTGCTCCGCAGCGGCACGCTGGGGAGGATTGAGGGCGAGGAAGCCCTGCTTCGAGAATTTCACGCGTGTCGCCTCGGTGGACGGTTCGGAAGAAGAATGATCAGCTGATCAGACGCAGCGCGAAGGGATAGCGGTAGGCCTTGCCCTTGTTCGCTTCGAGACCGCCGAGGATGCTGAAGATGAGGCTGACAATCCAGAGGGCCGGATAGAGGATCACCACGACACACTGGACTACGGGAATCGCGCTCAGGATCATCGCCGCAATGTAGCCGATCCCGATCGTGATCTGAAAGTTCAGCGCTTCCTTGCCTTGGTCGTTCACGAAAGGGCTCTCTTCTCTCTTGATCAGCCAGATCACAAGGGGGCCAACGAAGTTCGTGACGATGCCCAGAATGTGCGCCAGCATGCCCATGGTCCGCTCGTCCGACTCCTGCAGCTTGCCCTGGCCGAGACCGACCCCGCCGACCGGCGGAGGCGCCGTGGGCAGTCCGCCAAGCCCCGGGGAACCCGGATCCACCGGCGGGGGAGCGTCGTTTCCAGAAGAGGGTGAATCCATCGGTGGCGGAGTGTCCTGATCGCTCATGCCCATTTGTTACTGCCGATCGGCGGAAAGTTCAAGCAAATTGCCCGCCGCTTTTTCCGAGCGAACCGGGTTGATTCGCGGAGCCACGGATCAAAAGCCGGTGCTTCGTACTTCCGATTTCTCCGACCCGCGTGCTATGCTCGGGCATGGACGAGGAACCCATCCACCAGCCCCACGACAAGCTCTTCAAGGCAGGCTTCTCCGATCCCGCCAACGCCGCCGCCTTCCTCCAGTGGCGACTCCCGCCAGAACTCGCCTCAGGCATCGACTGGAATGCCCTCCGCCTCGAGCCAGGCTCCTTCATCGACTCCCAGTTCCGCCACTGCCAGAGCGACCTGCTCTTCTCCGCCCCCTTCGGAACGCCCGGCGGGCCGGAGGAGGGCGGGAGACCGAGGTGCTGCTTCTACTTCCTCCTCGAGCATTTCAGTGGCCCCGCTCCCCTCGCGCCCCTGCAGGTGCTGCGCTACATGACGCGCATCTGGGAGGGACGCCCCGCCGAGGCGGCGGGGAGGCTGCCGGTCATCGTGCCGGTAGTGGTGGCGCAGAACGACGGGAGCTGGGAAATCCCGCTCCGCTTCTCCGATCTCTTCGACATCCCCGAGGGCTTCGAGGGGATCGTGCGCCCCTTCCTGCCCGACTTCACCCTCTCCCTGCTGCATCTGGCGGAGACCCCCTACGACGCCATCGCCGGGACGCCCTCGGGGATCCTGACCCTGCGTGTGCTGAAGGCGGAGCGCATCGGAGAACAGATGGGGGATGCGGTATGGGACGAGAGACTGATGTCGGAGGTGGAGCGCGCGGCGCGGGAGCTCTTCGAACTGCTGCTGCGCTACCTGATGCGCGGCGGCGTTGACACCGAAGCCTTCGAGCGTAGGGTGGAAAAGATCGTCGAACCCCAGCTCCGTAGCACCGCCATGACCATCGCCGAACAGTATATCGAGAGGGGCATTCAGAAGGGCCTTGAGCAAGGCATTGAGAAAGGCCAGCGAGCGGACATCCTCGAAGCCTTGGAGATCCGCTTCGGGACAGTGCCGGAGGAAGTGAGGGAGACGGTGGAGGCTGCCAGTGGCCAGAGTCGTCTGCGAGCCCTCCTTCGCGCGGCGATCACGTCGGCGACGCTGGAGGAATTTGGGCAGAGCCTTTGAAAAATCCGAAGCTCGAAATCCGAGCTTGGACACCGGGGTTTTGGACCGCTGATTGGCGCGGATCGACGCTGATGTTTCCACCCCCAGAACGATCAGTGGAAATCAGCGAAGGTCAGCGGTCGCCGGAGGCCAAATTCGGATTTCGGATTTTCCGAGCGAACCGGGTTGATTCGCGGGCCTTACCCTGTTGATTGCGGGCCGCGCATGGTGCTCCGCTCGCTCAACCTGAATCATTTCCGCTGCTTCGATTCGATGCGGCTCGCGCTGGATCCGGGAATCACGCTCTTCCACGGCGACAACGCCCAGGGCAAGACCTCGATCCTCGAGGCCGCCTGCGTGCTGCTGCGCCTCCAGAGCCCGCGCGCGGCGAACCTAGGCGACTGCATCCGTTTTTCCGAAAAGGCCTTCGCCGTCGGAGGCCTCCTCGAGGGGCCGGCCCCGGCGGAGCTGCGGATGCAGTACCGCGAGACGGGACGCCGCCTCCTCGTCGACGGCGAGGCGCAGAAGGCGGGAGCCGGCTACCTGCGCCACAGCGCCCTCGTCGTGTGGATGGCGAACGACGACCTCGCCCTCGTGCGCGGAGGCGGGGAGGGACGGAGGCGCTTCCTCGACTTCATGGCCTCGCAGCTCTTTCCCGGCTACCGCGAGGCGCTGAAGGCCTACGACAAGGCGCTGCGCTCGCGCAATTTCCTCCTCAAGCGCGACGCCTCGCCGAAATGGGCGCAGATCGACGCCTACTCGCGTCTGCTGCACGACTACGGCCAGGTCCTCTCGAGCTGCCGACGCGTCCTCGTCGAGAGGCTCCGCCCGCGCGCCGCCGAGGCGCAGACCCGCATCGGCGGCGCGGGCGAGACGCTTGCCCTCGGCTACGACAGCGCGAGCGGAGAGGGCGACGACCTCCTCGCCCTCCTCGAACGCCGCCGCGACGAGGAGCTGCGCCGCCGCCAGACCGCCGCCGGTCCACACCGCGACGACCTCCTCCTGACCCTCAACGGCATGCCCGCGGCCAAGTTCGCGAGCGAGGGCCAGCAGCGCACCGTCGCCCTCGCCCTGAAGCTGGGCCAGACGAATCTCTTCCTCGAAACGCGGCGAGAAGCGCCGGTGATGCTCATCGACGACGTCTTCGGCGAACTCGATCCGGGCCGACGCAACGCCCTGATGGCGAACTGGCCGGAGGCCTCGCAGAAGCTCGTCACCACGACGCACCTCGGCTGGCTCGACGAACGCTTCGCGGACGCCGCGAGGCTGAGGGTGTCCGGCGCGACGGTGGCGCCGGGGTAGAGGCGACGATGGTCCGGGCGCAGCCTGGTAGGGACGCACCGCCGGGGCGTCCGTCCCGCTGCCTTGGCCCGACCTTCCGGCGGACGCCCCGGCGGTGCGTCCCTACCAGGCTTCCGGCCATGCCATCACGCCACCGGCCGGGGCATCTCGACGCGGTAGAGGGCGAAGCCGAGCG
>CAYSZN010000526.1:0-3231 GCA_964435425.1 uncultured Akkermansia sp.
TGCGGAGGCGGCTCCGAAGGTGCAGGGCCGCGAGTTCCGCCCGATGATGGCCAAGGCCGTGCGCATCGAGCTTTCCGGCAAGGCCGACGGGCAGGGCAAGGCGGCGGTGGCGATCCGCGAAGGGTGGGCACATTTCGACAAGGCGGAATGGGAAAAGGCGATGGACCGTTTCCTCTCCGCCTTGGAGTTGGATCCGACCGACGCCTCCGCGGCGGAGGGGCTGACGATGGCGGTCTACCGCTCGGGCGACCGGCGCTCGGCGGCGGAGCTGGGCGAGGAGTTCTCCTCCGCGATGCCGTGGATTCGCGAGATGGTGGCGGAAACGGTGCTCTCCGACGTGAAGACCGAGGTGGAGCGCGGCGAGATCGCGTCGTCGCAGGAGCTCGTCGCGGCGCTGCCCCACGGAGGCGGCGCCTACGACTCCGTCCGCATCCTCGTGGAAGGGGCGGCGCTGGAGAGGATCGATGCCGCCCGGAACGCCGTCGCGCAGACGGCGGAGTGAGGGAGACGGAGGAAGGGCTGGAATGGCCCGTCGCCAAGGAATTTCAGGAGCGGGAACGCCCCTGGAATTCCTTTTTCCATACCTCCCGATGGTTCACCGCCCAATCGACGAGGGCGGTTTCGAGGCCGATGTCGTGACCGGCCTCCTCGCTCTGGATCCACTTGTGCTTCAGGACTTCCTCCCGTTCGGCAAGGAACTCCTGATAGAGCGAAAGGTCGCCGCTGCTGTCGTCGGGGTCTTCGGGCATGTCGGGTGTCGGGAAAAGGGAGGCGCGGACTCGTCCTTGAGTTTTCCACGGTCCTCCGCTCTCTTCAACCGCTTCCAGACGTATCGAGAGGCGGAAATGACACGAGCGATTTCGATTTTGGCCACGCTTTGGGGGATGCTGCCCCTGCCCGGCGAGAGCGCCGACTGGCGCCGTTGGCGCGGTCCCGGCGGAAACGGAGTGGCCGAGTCCTCGGCGGCTCCCCCGTTGAGGTGGAGCGAAACGGAGAATGTGAAGTGGAAGACGGAGGTGCCGGGACGCGGCCTCTCGAGTCCGATCGTCGTCGAGGGGCTCGTGATCGTGACCTCCGCGACGGAGGAGGCCCAGTTCGTGCTGGCCTACGCGCGGTCGGACGGGAGCCTGGTGTGGAGGACGCAGCTCCACGAAGGTGGATTGCCGGAGAAGCTCCACCGGAAGAACAGCGCCGCGACCCCGACGGCGGCTTCCGATGGCCGGAACGTCTACGCCGTGTTCCACAATTCGGGACGGGTCTACCTCAGCGCGATGACCTTGGCGGGCGAGCGGCTCTGGCAGAAGGACGCCGGTCCCTACGAATGCGACTACGGCTTCGGCTATGCGCCGAGTCCGGCGCTGCACGGCGAATCGCTGATCCTGGCCTCGGAATTCGCCGCCGACGGCTGGCTCGCCGCCTTCCGCACCGGCGACGGCACCGAGATCTGGCGGACGGAGCGGAAGGTGAAGACGAGCTATTCCTCGCCCATCGTCGCCCGGGTCTCCGGCCGCGAGCACCTCCTGCTGAGCGGCGCGGACAAGGTGAGCGGCTACGATCCCGGCGACGGCCGTCTCCTCTGGCAGGTCGACGGCACCTGCGCGGCGACCTGCGGCACGATGGTCTGGAGCGAGGACACCGTCTTCGCGAGCGGCGGTTTCCCGAACAAGGAGACGATCGCCGTCCGCCTCGGCGAAACGCCGGAGGTGCTCTGGCGCAACGACGAGAGGTGCTACGAGCAGTCCCTGCTCTATCATGGGGGCCATCTCTACGTCTACAACGACGGCGGCATCGCCCTGTGCCTGGACGCCGTCACCGGAGAGGAGAAGTGGAAGGTGCGCCTAGGCGGTCCCGTCAGCGCCTCGCCCATCTACGCGAACGGGCGGATCTACGCGATGAACGAGCGCGGCATCACGCACGTCTTCGCGCCCGATCCCGGGCAGTTCACCAAGCTTGCCGAGAACACGCTGGGCGACGAGGGATTTGCGACACCCGTGTTCGCCGACGGAGAGGTGTTCCTGCGCACGGCGACGAATGCCGGGGAGCGGAGGGACTGGCTCTATTGCCTGGCGGAGCAGTAGAGGAGACAAGGAACGAGGCTTGCCTAAGCCTCGGCGGTGGTCCTGCCGTTTTTGGGGCGGGCAGCGTGTTCCGTGCGGAGTAAGAGTAGGAGGATGAGGAAGAGTAGGAGGATGCGGCGGGCCGATTGCTCTTGACTCGTGCGGGCTTTTTGGCGACAGGAGAAGCAGGTTTCCCTTTCCGCCGACCATGGAACGCATTCATTTCGACGTCGCCGTCAAAGCCATCCTGAAGCAGGATGGGCGCTACCGGGCGGATGGCTACCAGTTCCTCAAGGAGGCGCTGGACCACACGATCAAATCGATCCGCAAGGACGAGCTGATCGAGCACCGCCACGTGAGCGGGCCGGAGCTGCTGGAGGGCCTCGTCGCCTACGCGACCGCGACCTATGGGGCCATGTCCGTCGCCGTGCTGGAGTCCTGGGGCATCCGGGGGGGCGAGGACGTCGGGGCGATGGTCTTCAACTTGATCGACGCGGGAGCCTTCGGAAAGTCGGAGGAGGATTCGCCCGAGGACTTCCA
This sequence comes from uncultured Akkermansia sp., assembly GCA_964435425.1. GTDB lineage: Bacteria > Verrucomicrobiota > Verrucomicrobiia > Verrucomicrobiales > DEV007 > Arctic95D-9. The sequence goes on from CAYSZN010000526.1 coordinate 2,598, forward strand.
CGGGATCTTCGACCTGCGCGAGGCGCTGCTCGCTCCCTTCCGCCCGACGCGGGAGGTGCTGGCCCGGCAGAGCGGGGAATCGGACGCGGAGCCTCCGGCCCGGGACACGCAACCCGCGAAATCGAACGAGCTTTGAGCGCGGAGTCCGAGGCGCTTCATTTTCCGCCCTTCGAGGCCCGCGTCACGACGCTGGCGAACGGGCTCGAGATCCTTGTGCGCGAGGACCGTTCCGCCCCGGTCGTCAGCCTGCAGGCTTGGTGCCGGACGGGCAGCATCCACGAGGGAAGCTGGCTCGGCGCGGGCGTCTCCCACTTCCTCGAGCACATGCTCTTCAAGGGCGGGGGAGGGCGTAGCGCCAGCGAGATCGCGCAGACGGTGCAGGCGCAGGGCGGCTACATCAACGCCTACACCTCCTTCGACCGCACTGTCTACTGGATCGATGCTCCCGCGTCGGGGGCGATGGCCTGTCTCGGGGTGCTCTGCGACGTCGTCGGCGACGCGGCTCTCCCGGAGGAGGAGTTCGCAAACGAAGCCGACGTGATCCGGCGCGAGATCGCGATGGGGGAGGACAATCCCGAGCAGGTCCTGAGCAAGCTCTTCTTCCGCACCGCCTACGCCGTGCATCCCTGCCGCC
>CAYSZN010000527.1:0-1880 GCA_964435425.1 uncultured Akkermansia sp.
AAATCGGAGGTTTGCCCGCAAGCGTGGCCGATGGCACATTTGGCGACAGGCATTTCCGCGACGTTGTTTAGGCAAAGGCGGACGTCGTTTGGAGCTCTGTCAAGAATAGTCGGGCTGTTGCCCAAATCGAATCACACGGGAGAAGTCCCGAAGCGCCCCCATTGAAACACCATATGCTGTATTCGGCTGAATCCGATAGGCCCTTGCCCTCTGAAAACACATCGCTTTCCCCAGTTTGGCCTATTTGGGCAACAGCCTGTTGTCGCCTGACACCGGAAGAGAAGGGCGGCGAGGTGCGGGACGTGGCGAAGCGTGCGGGGCCGGAAAAGGGACAGACGCGGGATCCGCCCCCTCATGCGGCGGCGGGAAAAAATCACCGGGGCATTCCGCGCCGCTTTACCTGCGGGCGAAGGGTGGACTATGCTGCGGGCATGAAGCGCCTCCTGCTCCTCCTCGTCCTCGCGTTGCTTGCTCCCGGCTTTCGACCGGCCCCCGCCGCGGACTATTCCGGCAAAGTGGGGCGGCTCGAAGCGATCTTTTCCCTCGACTGGCATGACGACGGCAGCGTCTCGGGCACCTATTCCCATCCCTCGCGACCGGGCACGAGCTACACCCTGAAGGGGAACAATCCGGCGGAGGGCGAGCTCTATCTGGATGAATACAGCGACGGCGCCCTCACCGCGCGCTGCTATCTGAGGAAGTCGGTCGTGAACGGCGTCATCGTCTGGAGCGGCGAGATGCGGAACACGGATGGGCGCAAGTTTCCCATGGAATTCGCCCGTGCCGGCGGCAAGCCCCCGGCTCCCGCGCAGCCCCCCGCCCCGGCGGCGGAAAACGCCTACACCGGCTTCGTCGGGCGGCTCGACGCGGAATTCCTCCTCTCCTGGCATGACGACGGCAGCGTCAGCGGAGCCTATCACTATCCCCAACGGCCCGGCGTGCGCTACACCCTCCGCGGCTCGAATCCGCGCGAAGGGGAGCTGGTTCTTGAGGAATACACGGGGCGGGAGCTGACGGCCCGCTGCCTCCTCCACAAGCGCGTCGTGGGCGGGCTCATCGAATGGCAGGGGGTGATGACGAACACGGACGGACGCCGTCTCCCCATGGCCTTCGCCCGCGCCCATGACCAGGCCCTCGCCCCGGCTCCGCCCGACGACTACGAGGCGAAGCGGCGGAAGATTCTCGCCGGAATCGAACCTCTGATGGTGTGGGATTCCTTTCCCCTCGCGGACGAACCCGTCGAGATGGTCCCCGTCGATGTGAACAATGGCGAGTACTTCGGGGCGAAGGTGGAGAGCTTCCGCACGGGCTCCGGCGCGACCGAGCTGACCCTGCTCGTCGCTGACTGGGACGCGGACGGAACTCTGCTGCTCGGCCAGGGAAAGCGCCTCGTCCTGCGCGCGGCGCGCGAGCTGCCCCTGCCGGCGGAGCAGATGACCCGGTGCGAGATCGCGCTGGCCTTCGCCGCCGACGGATCGCTCTTCAGCGTGGAGCTCGCCGACATCGCCGTGGGCCACGTGCGGCGGAGCGGCTCGGGGAAATACGAAGTCCGGGGGCCGCTCGATTTCTACGAGAAGCGGGAGCGCTCCGAATTCGGCACCGAAGCCTACTTCGCGGAGATGCGCGCCGCGCCGGTGGCGCAGTTCGTCCCCGACAAGCTCGCCCTCAGCCTCACGCCGGAGGATGCCGCGGCCGGCAGGGGCGAGGTCTTCTTCCAAACGATCCGCCTCGTCCGCGACTACGGCGTCGCGATCCAGGCGACCGCGGCCGGACCCGGCTCGGTCGAGCTGGAGACCCTCTCGCTCGATCCGCAGCCCGAACCCGAACCGTGGATTTCGCTGGATCATCTGCGGGAGCCGGTCAAGGCCCCGCCCTCCCAG
>CAYSZN010000527.1:1980-3221 GCA_964435425.1 uncultured Akkermansia sp.
AGCTCCTTTTTGTATTGAAAGAACTCTGCCTCGAAGTGGTTCCAAGCGCATTTCTTGAATCCGAAAGAAACAGTCTTCCCGTTGGACAGAGAAACTCTTTCCTTGGAGAGATCGAAGATATTTCGAAGCGAATCAGTTGGCTCCCCCCTGAAGAAGTACTCCGTATCAAAAAATATATAGCCTTTGTCTTTTAGAAAGTCGATGAGGCCTTCCTGTCCAGAGAATTCGATCCACAAAAAGTGTGCGTCGGCAAGAATCCTGGACATTCCCTTGAGCGCATCGAGCTCGCCACCTTGAAGATCCAGTTTGACGAAATCGATCCTGTCAGCAATGACATCATCGGCCATGACGCAATCCACCATGATGGTTTTCGCTGCAGGGTTCTTCAGCAGCCTCTTGATGCCGGGATCCTTTTCGATTAGACGACCTCCGCTCGAGTACCCCGCCATCCCCCTCTGCCCCCAAGCCGACTCCTCGGAGACAACCGAAGGAACGTGGAATTTCATTTGCTTCCCCTCGCCAGCCAAGGCTTTAGGGATGAGCACGATGCGTTCATCATGATCGGCGAAAAAACGATGGTTCCCCGGGAAAGGCTCGAAAGCGAACACTTTTCCGTCCTCCTCAAGGTATCCAAGCATCTCGCTCGACAGATGGCCAGCCCCAGCCCCACCATCAATCGCGTTGAGGAGCTTTATTCCAGTCTTCCTATAGGCACTTAGAAGATGCACCAAGGAATCCACCCGCTTTACGGACAAAAGTTCATTTACCATATGAATACGAAGCGCACTGCCAACTCGCCATCCTATTTTTGCATGCCCCGCTACCGCGTCAACTATTTTCTGGAACCGGCCCCGGCTCCAAGGACGGATGCCGCGAAGCGCACGGCAAGGCGAGGAAGCGGGGATTGCAAACGGACGAAACCCTGTCGAACCGGGTGTTCCACAGGATCCAGCCTCGGCGCGGCAGGGGGAAATTGGATATTGCGGTGCCCAGTGGCTAGCTTTGGCCCAGTAGGAGTATGTCTGTTCCCTGCCTTCGTTCCCGAGTCGACAAGCACAGGGACGCGCGGCAGAAATCCTCTATTCGAGGCAAAGGCGGACGTCGCTTGAGATTCTGTCAAGAATTGTCGTGCCCCCGAACCAACTTGACCCCGAAACCAAAGTTCCGACGAAGAGCCAATCAGATACCTCTGGTCAACCCGGAGGTTTGGGGATTGGAGCCGCTCAAAGCGGCCTGTGAGC
>CAYSZN010000528.1:0-3216 GCA_964435425.1 uncultured Akkermansia sp.
TTCTACTTCCTCGGCGAGTCCGAGCTGCGCGACTTCGCGTCGGAGAACGCCGACCTGCATCTCTTCGGCCGCCGCCCCGTCCTGCTCGACGGAGAGAACGGCGTCGCCGCCGCGAAATCCGACGGCCCGACCCGCCGCGCCCGCCTCGTCGAGATCCACGAGGCCAACTCCATCGCCAAGCTCATCAACCGCCTCGGCGAGCTGGGGCTCGACGTGCGGCATTTCGCCTCGCAGGACGAGCCGCTCTTCCAGATCGCCGAGGGCGACGGCGAGCACGCGAGGGTCCATCCCGTCTTCAGCGTGCCCGAGATCCTTTCCAAGATCATGGAGATCGGCCGCCGCGGCATGGAGATCCAGCGCTTCAAGGGCCTCGGCGAAATGAACGCCAAGGAGCTTTTCAACACCACGATGGACCCCGCCACTCGAAAGCTGTTGCGCGTGAAGATGGACGAGGACAACGCCGTCGAGGCCGACAAGATGTTCACCATCCTCATGGGCGACGCGGTGGAGCCGCGGCGGCAGTATATCGAGGACCATGCGCTGAATGTGCGGAATCTGGATGTTTGAGACCTTCAATGATTCGATGCCGCAACATGGACGAAAGGCGCAGGTCTCCCCACGTAGCATGGGCTTCCAGCCCATGCACCTTGCCAAGACGCCGCCAACCGATCCAACCTCGTTTCGGAGCGAACGCGCGTGGCCGGGGCCTTCGGAGTCCCTCCACGGGGCATGGGCTGGAAGCCCATGCTACATCGATCCATCCGCACCCTGTCGCTCCCTCGTGAGAACCCTGCTCAATCAAGATTGAACAAAGATGCCGCGCAGTCGGATGACAACGCTATCGCTGGAAAGGTGGACGATGATGAAATCGTTCGCGCCTGTTCTTGCGGTCGCCTTCTGCCGCGTTCTCTGTCCTTCGCTCTCGGCGGAAGACCCCGTTTTCGATTCCATTGACTATGCATCGCCAACGAATTATCTCGTGATCGAAGACAGTTTGGGCGACCGCGATGAAATGGAGAAGCTGGCAAACTCGCTGAAAACCGAGGATGACCGCAAGACGCTGGCGAACATCCTGCGTTGGATGGATGCACATCTGAAATACGATGGCGACCGGGCATACGAATGGCGGAACTTTGATTCCGTTGTCTCGCAACAATGCTACGGAGGATGCGCCGACCAAGCGATTGTCTGCGGAGTCCTGCTGAAAAGCGCAGGAATCCCGGCGCTCTGGGTCAAGACGATGGACGTGGATTGGATATGGGATTTCAAGAGGAAGCGACCGTTTACTTCTTGGTCGGGGCATGTCTTTCTGGAAATCCACCTTGACGGAAAATGGGTGTTGCTGGACCCGGGGGCATCCAGAATCTACGTGGACTATTCACCCGATTCGCGAATCCTTCCCGGAAATCGCTTCGCCTACCACAAGGGCAACGATCCCAAACGAATGGTGATGTCGCTCCAATGGGAAGAGTGGAAGCGCCAGACTGCGTCCTTCTTCGACGGCCTCGACGAAAGCCTCCTCCCTATCGACACCAAGTCCGCGATGGACGTCCGGCCACGCTCCTTCATTGTCGCGAATTCGCCATATTATCAGTTCTTTGGCGAATTGGTGCACCGACACGGTTCCGTGGTGGGGAATTCGTTCAATACTGCATACGAAACGAACCTGCCGATGGCCAAGGGGAACCGTCTCTTGGTCGAGACTCACAATGGCATCCCCATTGTCGATGTGGCGATGTTGCAGCGCTATTTCCCTGCCGTGCCGGACGGCAAGCAAGCAGGAACGGTGGTCGACGGCGACACCACGATTGTATTTGTCGAGGTCACTGCAATTCTCGACCAAATCACAGGCGATTCCAACGAATAAGCGGATTCAACCCATTGAAGCGACAGGCCACCCTCTGACTCCATTACCGACTTTTCCATGTCCGACGACCCCAACACCCCGCCACCCGCCTCCCCGACTCCCCCTCCCGGCGAAAGCGGCGTTTCTCCCATCAACGTGGCCGACGAGATGTCGCAGTCCTTTTTGGACTATTCGATGTCCGTCATCATCTCCCGTGCTCTGCCCGACGCCCGCGACGGATTGAAGCCTTCGCAGCGCCGCCTGCTCTACGCGATGCACCACGACCTCTCGCTCGCGCCGAACAAGAAGCACCTCAAGTGCGCGCGCATCGTCGGGGAGACGATGGGTAAATACCACCCCCACGGCGACGGCGCGATCTACCCGACCCTCGTCAACATGGCCCAGCATTGGTCCATGCGCGACATCCTCGTGGACGGTCAGGGCAACTTCGGCTCCGTCGAAGGCGACCCGCCCGCCGCGATGCGTTACACCGAGGCCCGCCTCACCCATTGCGGTTCGGCCCTGATGACCGACTTGGAGAAGGACACCGTCGATTTCGTCGCCAACTACGACGAGACCAACGAGGAGCCCGCCGTCCTCCCCGCCGCGATTCCCAACCTGCTCGTCAACGGCGGCACCGGCATCGCCGTCGGCATGGCGACGAACATCGCGCCGCACAATCTCGGCGAAGTCGTGGACGGCGTCTGCGCCACCATCGACAATCCCGCCATCAGCATCGCGGAGCTGCTCACCTACATCAAGGGCCCCGACTTCCCCACCGGCTGCACCATTCTCGGGATGCAGGGCATCCGGGACTACGCCGCCACCGGACGCGGCAGCGTGAAGGTGCGCGGCAAGGCCGAGATCGCCGAGGACGCGAAAGGCCGCGAGCAGATCATCATCACCGAGATCCCCTACGCGGTGAACCGCGCCAAGCTCGTCGAGCGCATCGCCGAACTCGCCAACGAGAAGATTTTGCCCGAGATCAGCGCCGTCCGCGACGAGTCCGACGAAAACACCCGCGTCGTCGTCGATCTGAAGCGCGACGCCCGCGCCCAAGTCGTGCTGAACAACCTCTACCGGCACACCGCCCTGTCCTCCAGCTTCGCGGTGAACATGCTGGCCATCGACCAGCGTCGGCCCAAGCTGCTGAACATCAAGGATGCCATCCTCTGCTACATCGAACACCGCCGCGAGGTCATCCTGCGCCGCACCCGCTACCTGCTCGGCAAGGCCGAGGAGAACGCCGAGAAGCTCGAAGCCTACCTGCTCGCCCTCGGCAATCTCGACGACTTCATCAAGATGATCCGCGACTCGAAGACGCGGGACGAGGCGCGGGCCAAGATCAAGGGCTACACCTTCGCCGCCGA
>CAYSZN010000529.1:0-3183 GCA_964435425.1 uncultured Akkermansia sp.
GAGGGGGGCATGGGGCCGCCAATGTAGCGGCGGAGCGTCACAACACAACCGGGTCGGGGCAAGGGAAGGGCAGGGGATCCTCCGCCATCCGGGCGCGGGGTGTCTCCTGCCAAGGCCGCACTTTGGGCCCAGATTCCATGACCAAGCCCTCTCTCTCCTTGCTCGTCCTTTCCGCCCTTGCCGCGACGGTCTCGGCGCGTCCTGTCACCTACGATGCGGCCACGAGCGTGCTCGGCCAGCCGAACGCGGCGGCGATGACGGAGTCGCTGGATCCTTCCGGGCGGACGTTCTACAATCCCGAAGGCATCGCGGTGGACCCCACGACGGGCAAGGTGTTCGTGACGGACCGGGACAACAACCGCATCCTCCGCTTTTCGGCCACGGCGGCCTACCAGACCTTTGCGGCGGCGGAGGCGGTCTTCGGGCAGGAGGATTTCGTCTCGGGCCAGCCCAACCGGGGCAATGGTGCGCCCTCGGCCGATTCCCTTTCCGCTCCGGCATGTCTCAGCGTCGACTCCGCCGGCCGTCTCTGGGTGGCGGACAGCGGAAACGCGCGGGTGCTGCGGTTCGATGCGGCCTCCTCGAAGCTTTCGGGAACGGCGCAGGCCGACGCGGTGATCGGGCAGGCCGGCTTCACGACTTCGGTTCCGGCAGCCAACAGCACCAGCGACTGGGGCTTTGTCCAACCCGTGGGCGTGGCCGTCGACCGCCAGGGGCGGCTGTGGGTGTCCGACGCGATGATCCCCCGGATCCTCCGCTTCGACAATGCCGCGACGCTCTCCGGAGACGTACCTGCCGACGGGTATTTCGGCGAGACGGAAGGGGAGGCGGACGGAGCCCCGGTCGATTCGACGACCTTCGATTCGGAGACGGTCCTCGCCTCGTCCCTCGGGGCCGAGGGTGGCGGCCTTTCGGTCGATGCCGCCGGACGGCTCTGGGTGGCCGATCCGAGCAACTGCCGGGTGCTGTGCTTCGAGAATGCGGCGGACAAGGCGAACGGAGCGGGCGCCGACAAGGTCTTCGGACAGGCCGATTTCCTCTCGAACGACGCCGGAGACCCGGACACGGGTGCTCCGACGGTCTCCAGCATGAACTACCCCAGCTACGTCACCGCCGCCCCCGATGGCACGCTCTGGGTCAGCGACTTCCTCCATTCGCGGGTGCTCGGCTTTCCAAACGCGGCGACGAAGCCGAGCGGTGCCGCCGCCGGGATCGTGCTGGGACAGGCGAACTTCGTCTCCGGCGACGCTCCGGCGCAGTATTCCGCCCGCACGCTCGGCTCGCCTGCCCAGATCGCGGTCGGCCGGGAGGGCAGCCTCTTTGTCGTGGAGTATTCCGAGGCGGCCAGGGTGCTCCGCTATTCCGATCCCGTGGCCCTGTTCGCACCGCGGACGGCCAAGGCCACGAAGCGGGGGATCGCGACGGTCCGGGGCAGGACGTCGGGGGCGGCTCTGGTCCAGTATCGCGTCGCCGGCCAGAAGGGCGGCTACCGGAACGCCCGGGGCACGGCGGCGAACTGGAACGCGAGAGTGACCAAGCTCAAGCGCAAGCAGACGAACGTCTTCGTCAGCGCGACCGCCTTCGACGGGCGCAAGGCCGACGCCGCGGTGAAGGTGCGCAAGCCGATGCCCAAGAAGAAGCGGAAGAAGAAGTAAGGGGAGGGTTCACTCTCCCGCGCTGCCGGAGGAATCCGCGCTGTTGAGGAAGTCGCTCGCGAGGGCGACGAGATCCTCTCCGGAGCCGAGGTAGCGCTGCCGGTATTCGCCGACCGCATCGCCGTGGTTGCGGAGGAATTCGCCGAGCCCCTCGCTGGCGCCGCCTGCCTCGCTACGCGCCCATTGGAGGAACTCCGCGACGCAGCGGTGGCTCGATCCCGCACCGATCGCGTTCAACGAGTCGCGGAAGCGGGTCGCGTGGTCCCAGTCGAGGTCGGAGACGAGGATTTCGACCCCCGTCTCGCGGATCGCCGTATCGATTTCCTGGATCTCCTCGACCTTCACATCGCGGGGATTGTAGGGAGCGCAGGCGATCAGCTCCTCGACGAGGTCTTCGCGGGAATGGACGTCCTTCAGGCGCTTCTTGGGCAGGAAGGAGACCCCGTCGGCCCCGTGGTCGAGGAGAAAATGGATGATGCTGCGGTTGCGGTTGACGATCGCCAGGAAAAGGGGCGCACCCGCGTGGAAGTTCACGTCGGCCCCGTCCTCCAGCGCTTCGCGTGCATTGTCGAGGGAGCCGACGATGCAGGCGAGCTCCAAGGTCCGGTTCGCAATGGGATCACTCATGGAAAAGGAGGGAAGGCAGCAGAAATTCTAGTAATTCGAAAAAATTAACACAAGGCGAGAGCTTCGCAAACGCGATCATTCAGGAGACTCGCGGTAGCGCATCAGGCCCTGCACGATCTCCTCCGCGAGGATCTGGCGGAACCATTCCGTGCCGCAGCGCTGGCTCTCCCATCGGTTCGAGAGGAAGCCGCACTCCACGAGGATGCCGGTGACGGGCGCCAGCTCCAGGACCTTGAGCCGTTCGGGCCGGAAGCCGCGGTTCCGGGTGACGAGGCGCCGCCCCAGCTCGCTCTGGACATAGCTGGCCAGTTCGCGGCCCCGTTCGCTGCCCGGCCAGTAGAAAGTCTCCGTCCCGGAGATGCGGAAATCGACGTGCGCGTTGAAGTGCAGACTGAGAAAGATGGTCTTCGTCGATCCGGCGGCGAGAGCGGCGCGGTCGGCAAATTCGACGAAGGAGTCGTCACGGCGGGTCAGTTCGACGGAGATGCCCTTGCCGACGAGCAGCTTCTCGACGCGCTTGGCGAGATCCAGGGTGAGATCCTTCTCCACGAGGCCGAAGCCGCTCGCGCCGGGATCCTTTCCCCCGTGTCCGGGATCGACGACGACCCGGTCGAAACGTTCCCCGGCAACCAGCGGAACGACCGCGAGCAGGCAGAGAATGGGCAGAAATCGACGCATCGGTGGCAGGGTAGCCACGCTTTCCGGGGCTGTCGAGGAACTGATTAACTTTCCTTAAATATTTTCTTCGGCGGGTGCGTCGGGGTTCCGTTGCGATCCACTGCATTTCTCGGCGTCATGATTTCGGATTTCGATCTATGCCGCCGACGTCATTCGTGGATTCAAGGAGGCCGACATTCCTGTCGGCCGGCTGGTCCTGCCGCAACCGGGCTTGTCGGCCGAC
>CAYSZN010000530.1:0-3179 GCA_964435425.1 uncultured Akkermansia sp.
ATCTCGAAGTCGGCTTCAGCCGCGACGGCTTCCATTGGGACCGGCCCGACCGGCGGGGCTTCATCCGCGGCGAGCGCGAGCGGGGCGCGTGGGACCGCGCCTACGTGCATACGACGACCGGCGTCTTCGTCGTGCTCGAGGACCGGCTCGTGTTTCCCTATTGCGCCTACTCGGGCGACGCGGGCGGGGGGAAACGGGACATCTACGGCGGCGCTTCCATCGGCCTCGCCAGCCTGCGCCGCGACGGCTTTGCCTCGATGGAGGCCGAGGCAAAGCCGGGCACGCTCACGACGCGGCCGCTGCGTTTCTCCGGGAAGCATCTCTTCGTGAACGTGGACAATCCCGACGGCGAGCTGCGGGTCGAGGTGCTCGACGGCGAAGGGAAGGTCGTGGGCGGCTTCGGGAAGGAGCAATGCCGGACCGTCCGCACCGACTCCACGATCCAGGCGGTGGAGTGGGAGGGCACGACCGACTTCGCCGCGCTGGCGGGCAAGAATGTGCGCTTTCGTTTCCACCTTGCCCAGGGGGCGCTCTACTCCTTCTGGGTCAGTCCCGATGAAAGCGGCAGGAGCGGCGGCTACCTCGCCGCCGGAGGTCCGGGCTACGAGGGCCTGACCGACACGCTTGGGAAGGATCACGCCTTCCACCGCGAGCGAGATGCCCTGCGGCCTGCCGAGGTTCACACCGCGCCGGTCCCGGCGAGATACCGCGACGAGAACCGCATGTTCCTCTGCGGGCCTGGCATCGCCGTGTCGCCCGGCGGACGGCTTTGGGTCACGTTCAAAACCGGCGACATCGGCGAGGACGAGGACAACTGCACCGTCGTCGTGACCAGCGGCGACAAGGGGGAGACTTGGAGCGGGCCGGTGCTCGCCGTGGACATCGACGGCCCGGTGCGCACAAACGACCCCGGCCTCTGGACCGATCCGAACGGCAAGGTCACCCTGATGTATGGCCAGGTCTATGGCTTCTGGGATGGTCGCGGCGGCCTCTGGACGATGACGGCGGAGAACGGCGACGACGCGGAGACGAAATGGAGCGAGCCAGTGCGGCTGAGCGACGGCTACACGAAGAACAAGCCCTTCGTCACCAAGGACGGCAAATGGCTCTACCTCATCGAGCACATGGGACCGGAGGGCTGGCGCGGACGCTATGCCAAGGGCGCGTCGATGGAGCGGGGGCTCATCCATCCGAGGCCGGAGCTGAACCACGCGAACGTCTTCGTCTCCGAGGACCAGGGCAAAACGCTGCGCGACTACGGCCAGTCGAAGATTCCCGCGAAGGACAAGACCTTCCAGGAGCACATGATCGTCGAGAAACAGGACGGCACCCTCTGGATGCTCGGGCGCACGAAATACGGGGTGGGGGAGGCCTTCTCCAAGGACGGTGGCAAGGCCTGGACGGAGATGGCCCCGGCGAAGGGCATCCAGGGGCCGTCCTCGCGCACCTTCTTCCAGCGACTTGCTTCGGGCAACATCCTGCTGATCAAAAACGGAGCGGAGATCGATCAACCCTCCGGCCGGACGCACATGACCGCCTGGCTTTCCGAGGACGACGGCGCGACCTGGCCGCACCGGCTCCTTCTCGACGAACGCGCCACCTCCTATCCCGACGCGGCACAGGACCATGACGGCATCATTCACATCGTCCACGACTTCGAGCGTACCGGGGCGAAGGTGGTCTGCTACCACCGCATCACCGAAGCCGATATCCAGGCCGGGAAGATTGTCGCCGAGGGGAGTGTGCTCGGAAGGATCGCCAACCAGGCGACCCACAAGACGCTCGATGCGAAGGCGTATGAGGAATGGAGGGCGGGGCAATGAGGGGCTGCTGCTATTGTAGAGAAATTCGTGAGAATTTCTCCGCGTCCGAACTCCGAGGGTGCTTCGTCGAAGTTCTCACGAACTTCGCTACGTTATCTCATCACCTGTCAACCGGTGAGGGCCGAGGATCATCAGGAGCTTCCAAGGGATCGCCTTCCAAACACCCGGCGTATTTCTCGAAATGTCCCACCGGCCAGCCGTTCGCATCCTTGGCCGGCTCCTTCCGATCGGAGCGGGAGAAATCGATCAGGTCGCGCACCACTTTCTCGAGCTTGGCGGCGGATTCCGCATCCAGTTCGAGCAGCCGTTGCTCCAGTTCGCTGGCGATCACGCTCATGGATGCCACGATAGCCCCTTTGCCGTGGTGTTCAAGGGCGCGATCTGATACCTCTGACCGCTTCGCCGACTGAACCCGCCCACCGTTTCCACCCTCGCCTCATGCAACGCTTCTTCACTTGGTTCAACAACCTCTACTCGGTATGGCTCGTCGGCCTCGCCGTGGTCGCCTTCTTCTGGCCGCAGACGATGCTCTGGTTCGACAGGCCGTGGATCTTCTGGTCGCTCGCCGCGTCCATGCTCGGGATGGGGCTGACGCTGAGCCTCGACGACTTCAAGGGCGTGGGTCGCATGCCCGGCGCGGTGGCCCTCGGTTTCGGGACGCAGTACACGCTGATGCCGCTCTCCGGCTGGCTCGTCGCGACGCTGCTGCAGCTCGATCCGGGGCTGGCCGTCGGCATCATCCTCGTGGCGAGCTGTCCGGGCGGCATGGCATCGAACATGATCAGCTACCTGGCGAAGGCGAACCTCGCCCTCTCCGTCGTTCTCACGCTCTGCTCGACGATGCTGGCTTTCCTCTTCACCCCGATGTGGACGAGCCTGCTCGCCGGGAAGTACGTGCCCGTCGATGCCTGGGGCCTCTGCCTCTCGGCCTTGCAGCTCACCGTCGTCCCGGTCACGCTGGGGGTGTTGATCCGCTGGAAGCTGCCGCGCACAGCCGACCGCATCGGAGCCTGCGGTCCCACTGTCGCGGTGCTCGCCTTCACCCTCGTGACCGGAGGCATCGTCGCCGCCAGCGCCGAGGCCATCGCGGCGAACTTCGGACGTCTCGCCCTCGCCGCCCTGCTGCTCCATCTCTTCGGCTTCGTCCTGGGATACCTCGTGACCAAGCTCTTCCGCTTCCCCGAACCCGTCGCCCGCACCGTGAGCATCGAGGTCGGCATGCAGAACAGCGGCATGGCCGCCGCCCTCGCGAAACAGCACTTCGCCGCCATGCCCCTCGCTTCTGCGTCCGCCGTCTTCAGCGCGGTGATCCAGAACATCCTCGGCGGCCTGCTCGCGGCGTGGTGGAAACGGCGT
>CAYSZN010000531.1:0-3127 GCA_964435425.1 uncultured Akkermansia sp.
CTACGACCGGGGCTTCTCGACGATCTGGATCGAGCTGGCGTTCAGGAGGAGGAGATCGGCGCTAGAGCCTTCCGCGACCGTTCCGCTGACGATGACGGAGGCCAACGGCTTCAGGCCCGCGACGTTCTCGATGGATTCCTTCAGCACCTGCCCCGTGCCATCCACGACCTGGATGGTGGCGGTCCCCGCCTTGATGTCCTCGGGCTCGTCGCAGCAGGCGTCCCACGGCGTCGGGCAGGCGTCCTCGGGATTTTCGTTGCACGGCGTGAGCTTCTCGGGATCGCCCAGGATGAAGATGGCGCGCCCGTCGACGAAAGGCTTGGCCCTGCCCATGACGAGGCCTTGGAGAGTCAGGGACTCGCCCGGCTTCGCGGTGGCGCGGACCTTGTGGATGGAGGCGGGCTCGCCCGACGGGTCGCTGGCGAAGACGCTCAGCAGTGCTTCGCTCGCGACGGGTGCGGGGGCCTCCGCCGTCGGTTCCGGGCTCTTCCCGCAGGAGACGAGGAGGCCGAAGGAGGCAAGGAGGGCGAGGGATGGGGTGGCTTTCATAGGATGTGGTTTTCGATGGTTTGTGGTTGGGTTTGGGTTGGTCCGTTGGACGGAAAGGGATGTCCTCATCCCGCGCGCAGCGAGACGCCGAGGGCGGGCTTGAGACAGCGGATGGCGGGGGGAATGGCGCCGACCAGTCCGAGGAGGAGGCCGGTCGCGATGCCAGCGGCGGCGGCCTCGGGGCCGATTCTCAGGACGAAGACGCCGATGGAGAATGGCACGATCCGGCCTTCGAGCAGCAGCGCCGCGGCCGCCGTCGCCACCAGCGTTCCGACGAGGCACGCGAGCGTGCTCTCCTGGACGAGGCTGGCGAAGAGCGAGCGGCGGCCGAAGCCGATCGCCTGCAGGGCGGCCATCTCCCGCACCCGGGAGGCGAAGGCGGCGTAGAGCGTGTTGATGCCTCCCAGCACCGCTCCCGCCGCGATGAGCGCGGCGGTGATCCACGTCATCGCCCGCAAGGGCCGGAAAAAGGCGGCGAGATGCGCGTAGTAGTCGCTTTCCCGCAGGGCGCTGAGTTCGAGGTCGAGCCGCTGCTGGGTGAACAGCTCGACCTCGGCGAAGTCCTCCGCCTCGTCGAGGCGCAGCACGACGCAGGAGAGCGTGTCCCGCTTCGCCAGCACCCGCAGGTCGCCGAGGGGCACCCAGATCTCCGACTCCATGACCGTGCCGGGCGCGGCAAAGGTGCCGCTGACGAGCAGCTCCTGCCCGTCGAGGACGATGCGGCTCCCCGGGGCGAGCGCCTCCGGCGGCACGCCGAGCTTCCTCCAGGCGAGACGCCCGGCCATGGCCTGGCCCGATCCGGGGAAGGCACCCGCCGTCACCCGGACCTCGGGATGGACGAAGAGGGCCTCGGGCGCGACTCCGCGGACGAGCGCCTGCGCGCGCGTGCCGGCCCCGGTCTCCACGACGTTCATGTAGTGGATCTCTCCGGACACGGCGCGCATTCCGAGCGCCGAGGCGATGCCGGGAACGGCGGCCTCCGCGATGCCCGCGCTGCCGTCGGCCACCTCGCTACGCTGGATGCTCTCCTCCGACCCGGCGCCGACGAGGATCGCGTTGTGCGGGGAGCCGGAGGCGGAGAGCACCTGCCGCATCCCATCGTTCACCGCGACCGCCCCCATGACCAGCAGGACGACGAGGGCGCTGCCGCCGACCGTCTGGAGGAGGCGGGCTTTCGAACGGAAGAGGTTCCGCACGGCGTAGGAGAAAGAAAGCATGGTTCAAGTGCGGAGGTTCTTCACGATCGGCTGGGCCATCGCCCGGCAGGCGGGCCAGAGCGACGCCGAGATCCCGAGGACAAACGCGGCCGCGATGCCGAGCAGCCCGACGGAGAGGTCGGGACGGACCGCGAGGATCTGGCCTTCGTTGCCGAAGGTGAAGCTCTGCCAGCGCAGAAAGGCGACGGCCGCACCGACTCCCGCGACACCGCCGAGGAGGCCGAGCATTCCCCCCTCCCCGACGACGAGGCAGGCGAGCGCACGGCCGGGAAAGCCGAGGGTGCGCAGCACCGCGCTTTCCTTGACCCGGCTACGCACGATCAGGAGCAGGGCGTTCGCGACCAGGGCGGCCACCGCGACCACGGCGCCGATGCCGATCCAGCGGGTGAATCCGATCAACTGGATCAGCTCCGAAGCGGTCTCGGAGAAGAAGGCCTTCTCGGGGCGGGTGTCGGTGGGCTGCTGGTCGGAGCGGAAGCGCTCGTCGATGGCCTCCGCGACCCGCCCGAGATCCTCGGCGCGGTGGACCCGCACATTGAACTGGGTGACCACCCCCAGCCCCGTCCGCGAGGCCTGCTGCAGGAAGGGCAGCTTCACGTAGGCGACGCCGTTGTCCTGGGGAAAGGGCGAGCGGATGATTCCCGAAACCGTCACCGAGACGCCCGCCGCCTCGAACTTCTCCCCCGGCTTCAGCCCCCGGCGCAAGGCGAAGGCCTCCCCGAGCAGGGCGCCGTCGTCGCGTCCGCGCCAGTCCGCCTCGCTCCCGGCGACGACCTCGATCTCCGGAGCGAACCCGGAGAGCAGGGATTCGGGCACTCCCCGGAAGGTGATCACATCCAGCGAGGCCCCGCAATTGTTGACCACGATCTGCACCGGGACGACCTCGCGGACGCCGTCGATGCGGCGGATCTCGTCGGCGTAGTGCTCGGGCAGGCGGCTCGTCGAGGGGCAGAAGCGGTTCTGCCGGTAGACCACCAGCACCGTGTCGGCGGCATTCGCCTCGGTCGCGTGCTCGAGGGAGCGCTGCAGAGTCTCCACTGCGGTGAAGAGGAACATCCCCGACGCCACCCCGAGGACCGTCAGGAGGGAGCGCACGCGATGGCGGACGAGCTGCTTCCACGCGAGGTGGAGAAGATTGGCCAGCGCCCTCATGTCGATTCCAGTAGCTGGCCTTTCTCCAGATGCAGGGTCCGATGCGCCGCCTCGGCGGCCCTGGGATCGTGGGTGACCATGACGATGGTCTTGCCATGCTCGTCCGACAGGGCCCGCAGCAGTTCGAGAATGCGGGTCGCGGACGCCTTGTCCAGATCGCCGGTGGGCTCGTCCGCCACGAGCAGCGGCGGATCGGCCACGAGGGCGCG
>CAYSZN010000532.1:0-3126 GCA_964435425.1 uncultured Akkermansia sp.
TCCGAGCCGGGCTTGTTCCACTCGTAGGTGATCCCCTCCTCCCGCCCCATCATCGCCAGACCCACGGCGGGGATCTGGGGCTTGAGATCGAGGTCGAAGACCATGTGGAAGATGGGATGGTCCAGCTCGAGCTCGATCCATTCGCGGTCGGGGAAGATCTGCCGCAGGGCGCGCTCGAAATTTTTCCACTCCTGAAAGCCCCAGAAATCGTCGACCATGATGAAGCCGCCGTTGAGCATGTAGTCGCGCAGGACCGTGGCCTCCTCGTCGGTGATCCAGATGTCCCCCGGCTCGATCATGTAGACGAAGGGGTAGTGGCGGAGCTGCTCCGCGTCGATGTCGACGATGGCCCCCTTCGGATCGACTTGCAGCGAGGTGAGCTGCTGGAGGCGGTAGGAGAAGTTCAGCTCGCTGTCCGGGTAGTCGATCAGCCACTTCTCCCGCTGCCCCATCCAGGTGCCCGAATTGTAGCGGAGCCGGGCGAAGGTGAAGACATCGTTCGGCAATTCGGCGTTGACGTCCCAATCGGGGAAGTCATAGTAGCGCCCCTCCCGCCACTGCCTCGGATCCTCGGGCACCCTGCCGTCCGCGATCCCGAAATAGGTCGGACGGGGTCCCTTGGCCCGGTCCTGGGTGAGTCCGGCGGCGGCAACGGCGAGCAGCACGGCCAGGCCGACGGATTTCAAGAGCAGGCGCGACATGCCGCGAAGGTAGGCGAAAGCGGCCCCGGGGAAAAGAAAAAGTCCGCCGGACGGGAGAGGAAGCACTCTTTTTAGAATAGTTCTTGATCTAAAGACGCAATTGCGTAAGCGTTGAGATTGAGATGGCATCCCACTTGGCAGAAACGACCGCCGCGAAGGCTTCCGAGGACTTCGGAGGTCTGCGCATGACCAAGCAGAGGCAGGTCGTCTACGAAGTCCTCGCCGATCTCGGCCACCACCATCCCACCGCCTCGGAGATCTTCGTCAGCGCGAAGGAGCGCATGCCCTCCATCTCCCTCGCGACCGTCTACAACTGTCTCGACACCCTCACGGGCGCCGGCGCCATCCGCCAGGTCCACATCGACCGCGAGGCGGCCCGCTACTGCGCCAACCGCCAGCCGCACGCCCATTTCTACTGCGACGGCTGCAACGAGGTCTTCGACATCGGCCTCAAGGACGGCACCGACGCCGCGTCGATCTGGTCGCTGCCATCCGGCTGCCGTGTCGAGGAGATGAACGTCGCCATGCGGGGCATCTGCGGCGTCTGCCCGAAATGCCGGAGCACGGAAGCCACCGCCTGATCCCTCCACCTCTTTCCCCCTCCATGAGCCAATCCCTCAAGATCGAAAACCTCCACGCCTCCGTCGACGGGCACGAAATCCTCAAGGGACTCACCCTCGAGATTCCGAAGGGCGAAGTCCACGCCATCATGGGGCCGAACGGCTCCGGCAAGTCCACTCTCGCCAAGGTGATGGCCGGGCACGAGGACTACGTCGTCACCGAAGGCAGCGTGAGGCTCGACGACATCGACCTGCTCGCCCTCGAGATCGACGAGCGCTCCCGCGTCGGCTTCTTCCTCGCCTTCCAGTATCCCCACGAGATCCCCGGCGTCACCAACGCGAACTTCCTCCGCGCCGCCCGCCAGGCGCGCCTGCCGAAGGGCGAGGAGATCGACGCCGTGGCCTTCTACCGCGAGATGTACGGGAAGATGGACCAGCTCGGGATGGACCGGAAGTTCACCGGCCGCTCCGTCAACGAGGGCTTCTCCGGCGGCGAGAAGAAGCGCAACGAGATCCTCCAGATGATGATGCTCGAGCCGAAGTACGCCGTGCTCGACGAGACCGACAGCGGCCTCGACATCGACGCGCTGAAGATCGTCGCCCAGGGCGTCAACGCGATGCGTTCGCCCGAACGCGGCTTCCTCGTCATCACCCACTACCAGCGCCTCCTCGACTACATCGTGCCCGATGTCGTCCATGTCCTCTTCGACGGACGCATCATCAAGACCGGCGGCAAGGAGCTCGCCTACGAACTCGAGGAGAGGGGCTACGACTGGGTCACCAAGGACCTCGCCGCCGCCTGACACCCTGACGAAAGCATCAAACCATGACGGACAGCGCGACACTGGAGGCGGTCAGCATCGACCAGGACGAGGGGAACTTCTCCTACCCGGAGGACTACGCCCACGACGCCGGCTACGGCCTCACGGAAAAGACCATCGACTACATCTCCGACATCAAGGGAGAGGCCGAGTGGATCCGCGAGTTCCGCAAGCGTGCCCTCAAGGTCTTCAACGACAAGCCCATGCCCACCCACTGGGCGAGCAAAGACCTCGAGAACATCGTCTTCGACAACATCCGCTACTACCTCGCCAAGGGCCAGCGTCCCACCCGGAGCTGGGACGAGGTGCCCGACGACGTGAAGGAGACCTTCGAGCGTCTCGGCATTCCCGAGAAGGAGCGCAAGTACCTCGCCGGGGTCGAGGCCCAGTTCGACAGCGAGGCCGCCTACTCCAACGTGAAGGAGGAGCTGACGAAGGAGGGCGTCATCTTCGTCAACTCCACCGAGGGCCTGCGCGAGCATCCCGAGGTCTTCCGCCCCTGGTTCGGCAAGGTCATTCCCACCGGCGACAACAAGTTCTCCGCGCTGAACAGCGCCGTCTTCTCCGGCGGCAGCTTCATCTACGTGCCTCCCGGCGTGAAAGTGAAGCATCCGCTCCAAGCCTATTTCCGCATCAACGCCGAGAACTTCGGCCAGTTCGAACGCACCCTCATCATCGTCGACGAGGGTGCCGAGGTCACCTACATGGAAGGCTGCACCGCGCCCAAGTTCGAGACCGCCACCCTCCACAGCGCCGTCGTCGAACTCGTCGCGATGAAGGACGCGAAAATCCAGTACATCACCGTGCAGAACTGGTCGAACAACGTCTTCAACCTCGTCACCAAGCGCGGTCTCGCCCACGAGAACGCCGAGATCCGCTGGATCGACTGCAACATCGGCTCGCGCCTCACCATGAAGTATCCCGGCGTCGTCATGAAGGGACGCAAGGCCCGCGGCGAGGTCATCTCCATCGCCCTCGCCAACGACGGCCAGCACCAGGACACCGGCGCGAAGATGATCCACGCCGCCGACGAGACCACCTCCA
>CAYSZN010000533.1:0-3122 GCA_964435425.1 uncultured Akkermansia sp.
CCTCGCTGTCCGCCCGTGGCGAGGACGGTGACCCCGCCGACGACGCCAGACTGATCCTGCCTCCGGTGATCCACGCGATCGAGAGGCTCGAGACGAACGTCTACTTCGACAACACCTTTCTCCTTCTCGATCCGCGCCGCGTGCTCCCGGACGTGACTTGCGCGAAGGGCGCACAGCAGAACGAACGCTGGACATGGACGCCGAAGGCGGACGAGGTCGGCGACCACGCGTTCCGCCTCGAGCTCCGGGACAGGCGCAACGCCGTCGTCGCCAGCGCTTCGAGCGTGGTGCGGGTCCATCCGAAGAAGCCTGCGGGCGATCCGGCGAAACCGGTCCGCCTGCTGATCATCGGCGACAGCCTCACCGCCGCTTCGGTCTATCCGGCACGGGTGCTGGAATTGGCGAAAGCGGACGGCCTGGCCCTGACGCTCGTCGGCACTCGGGGACCGGGCGCGGAGGAGGGCAAGGCCCTCGGCGAGGTCCGGCACGAGGGCTACGGCGGCTGGACGGCGGAACGCTTCGCCACCCACTTCACCGGCAAGGCCCGCGGTGGACCGGCCAAGGAATGCGGCAGCCCCTTTCTTTACCAGGACGAGGGAGAGGACAAGCCCCGGCTCGACTTCGCCCGCTACTGGCGCGAGTTCAGCGAGGGACAGGCCCCCGACTACGTCACGATCCTACTCGGCTGCAACGACACCTTCCACGCCACCGACGAAAACATCGAGGAGCGCATCGACCTCTTTGTCCGCCACACCGAGACCCTCCTCGCGCAAATCCGCGCCGCCGCCCCGGACACCCGCATCGGGCTGCTCCTGCCCATGCCGCCCGCGGCGAGCCAGGACGCCTTCGGGGCGAACTACGGCAGCGGCCAGACGCGCTGGCAATACCGCCGCAACCAGCACCGCCTCGTCGAGCGGATGACCGAGACCTTCTCGGGACGCGAGGACCAGGGGATCGATCTGGTCCCGGCGCATCTGAATCTCGATCCGGTCCACGGCTTCCCCTCGGCGACGGTTGCGGCACATGCCCATACGGAGGTGGCGGTCGTCCGGCAGAACAACGGCGTCCATCCTTCTGCGGCGGGCTACCGGCAGATCGGCGATGCGGTCTACGCTTGGCTCCGGTGGCGGTAGGTCAGCAGCCTCTCCTACTCTTGCTCTTTACTCCTACTCCTTACTCCTCGACCTCGGGGCAAACGCAGGGAGTAGGAGTAAAGAGCAAGAGTAAGAAGTAAGAGGGTGGCGGGGCGCCACCGACCCAAGAATCCCCCCGAAACCAGGATTCCCGCTTGCCAACGGGCGGCTTTGAACCACTATACCCGCTCCAAAAATTCGGTTCGATCCCCAACCCAACGAGATGACAGACCTCTCCAAATACAGAAACATCGGCATTTTCGCGCACGTCGACGCCGGCAAGACCACCACCACCGAGCGAATCCTGAAGCTCACCGGCAAGATCCACAAGCTGGGCGAGGTCCACGACGGCGAGTCGACGATGGACTTCATGGAGCAGGAGGCCGAGCGCGGCATCACGATCCAGTCCGCCGCGACGACCTGCTTCTGGAAGGACCACCGCTTCAACGTGATCGACACTCCCGGCCACGTCGACTTCACCATCGAGGTCTATCGTTCGCTCAAGGTCCTCGACGGCGGCATCGGCGTCTTCTGCGGCTCCGGCGGCGTCGAGCCCCAGTCCGAGACGAACTGGCGCTACGCGAACGACTCGGAGGTCTCGCGCCTGATCTTCGTGAACAAGCTCGACCGCATCGGCGCCGACTTCTACCGCGTCGTCGAGCAGATCAAGACGGTGCTCGGCGCGAAGCCGCTCGTCATGGTCCTCCCCATCGGGGCCGAGGACCAGTTCAAGGGCGTGGTCAACCTGATCACCCGCGAGGCCTGGGTCTGGGACGATTCGGGCATCCCGGAGAACTACAAGATCGAGGAGATCCCCGCCGACATGAAGGACAAGGTCGAGCAGTACCGCGCCGAGCTCGTCGAGACCGCCGTGGAGCAGGACGACGAGGTGATGGAGGCCTACCTCGAGGGCAACGAGCCCGACATCGAGACGCTCAAGAAGTGCATCCGCAAGGGCGCCATCGCCCTGAAGTTCTTCCCCACCTTCTGCGGTTCCGCCTTCAAGAACAAGGGCATGCAGCTCGTCCTCGACGCGGTCATCGACTATCTCCCCAGCCCCACCGAGGTGGATCCCCAGCCCGAGGTCGATCTCGAGGGCAACGAGACCGGCAAGTTCGCTATCGTCACCCCCGACGCCCCGCTGCGGGCGCTGGCGTTCAAGATCATGGACGACCAATACGGCGCCCTGACCTTCACCCGCGTCTACTCCGGCAAGCTGAACAAGGGCGACACCATCCTGAACACCTTCACCGGAAAGACCGAGCGGGTCGGCCGCATCGTCGAGATGCACGCGAACTCCCGCCAGGAGCTCGACGGCGCCTCGGCCGGCGACATCGTCGCCCTCGTCGGTCTGAAGAACGTGCAGACCGGCCACACCCTCGCCGATCCGAAGGATCCCGCGACGCTCGAGCCGATGGTCTTCCCCGATCCGGTCATCTCCATCGCCATCGCGCCGAAGGACAAGAGCGGCTCCGAGAAGCTCGGTGAAGCCATCGCCAAGATGGTGCGCGAGGACCCCTCCTTCTATGTGGAAACCGACCAGGAGACCGGCGAGACCATCCTCAAGGGGATGGGCGAGCTGCACCTCGACATCAAGGTGGACATCCTCAAGCGGACCTACAAGGTCGAGGTCGAGGTCGGTGCGCCCCAGGTCGCCTACCGCGAGACCATCACCAAGCCGGTGACTGACTCCTACACCCACAAGAAGCAGTCCGGCGGTTCCGGCCAGTACGGCAAGATCGACTACACGATCGAGCCCGGCGAGCCCGGCACTGGCTTCGTCTTCGAGTCGAAGGTCGTCGGCGGCAACGTGCCGAAGGAATTCTGGCCCGCCATCGAGAAGGGCTTCCGCCTCTCCAAGGACAAGGGCACCCTCGCGGGCTATCCCCTGCTCGACTTCAAGGTGACCCTGCTCGACGGTGGTTTCCACGCGGTGGACTCCTCGGCCATCGCCTTCGAGGTGGCGGCCAAGGCCGGCTACCGCCAGAC
>CAYSZN010000534.1:0-3120 GCA_964435425.1 uncultured Akkermansia sp.
CCGCCATCGCGAATCGTCCCATCCTCGGCGATCTCCACGAACTGGAGGCGCTTCGACACGGTCTGCGGGTCGCCCTGGCGGTTGGTCCGGCCATCGACGATCTCATGCTCCAGCATCGCCACCACCCGCGGCGATGTCGCCAGCGGATCGTCGTCCACCAGAATCGCACCTTGCCGCAGCAGTCTCCGGTGGCGTTCGAGAATCACATGGATCACCGAATCGAGCAGCGGGTGCCCCGGCACCACGAACGAGGCGGTCGGCTTGCCGTCCACATGGCGGTACCGCCGGTCGAATGTGATCCGCTCGTAGCGGTCGAGCAACGGGGCTCCTCGCCCCAGTTGCCGCCCTCGCTGGCGAAGGATCCCTGGCACGTGGGAGATCTCCCACCGCCCTTCCTCTCGCGCCTTGAGCCGTCCTCCCAGCAGGGTGAAGGCTTCAGTGAAGAATGACGCGATGTAATGCGGTTGCAGGCGCCGCGCATGGGCCCGCTCCATCGCCTCGGCAATCTCCTGCACGTTCAGCGACGGTTCCGCCTGGTACAGCGCGTTGCCCCGCAGCAGGCGTTCGATTTCGTCCCGGTTCACCGAGCCATCGATCACTTCATCCAGCCGGGCGCGCACATCTTCCCGGTTCCCGTACCGAATCGCCCGCACCAGCAGGTCCCGCAGCGATTCGCGGTCGCCAAACCGCATCTGCCCCAGCACGTCGAACACCTTGCCGCCCAGGGCCTCGCGTTCCTGCTCCAGTTTCGCGAAGAGTGCCTTGTAGACCCGTCCCTCGATCGTCTCGTCGGCGATCAGGTTCCACAGATGGCACACCTCGCGCTGGCCGATGCGATGGATCCGCCCAAACCGCTGTTCGAGCCGGTTCGGGTTCCACGGCAGGTCGTAATTCACCATCAGGTGTGCCCGCTGCAGGTTGATCCCCTCACCAGCCGCATCGGTCGCCAGCAGAATCTCGACATTGCGGTCCTGGGTGAAGGCCTCCTGGGCTTTCCGGCGCTCGTCGCGCGTCATCCCACCGGTAATGGTGACGATCTTCTCTTCGTGGCCACCCAGCAACCCTACAATCTTCTGGCGCAGGTAGTTCAGGGTATCGCGGTGCTCGGTGAACACGATCAGCTTGCGATGGGCCGCATCCGCCTCCAGTTCGGGCACGCGATCCTGCACGATCGACGAGAGTTCTTCCCATTTCCGATCACGCCCACTCTTGCGGACCGCATCCGCCAGGGCCACCAGCCGCTCCAGCGTCGCGATCTCGGCTTCGAGTTCTCGCAGGGTCAACGCGGCCGTCGTCCGGTCGGCCAGTTCGTCCTCAGCATCCTCGTAATCGGTCGCCAATCCTTCGTCGATATCGTCGAGCGTATCCTCGCTCACGACCTGATTCAGCCGCAGCCGGTTGTCTTCGGCCCGCCGGTGAATGCGTTCCTCGTCCAATCGCCCCTTCAACCGGTCGCGCCGTCGTACCAGCGACTGGTAGATGGCCTCCGGCGAGGATGCCAGCCGCCGCTGCAGCACCGTCAGCGCGAAGCCGATGTTGCGGGCCCGGCTGGGATCCTCGGTCTGCTCGGCCCGGTTGAACTCCTCGCGCACGTAGGTCGAGACGGCGTCGTAGAGATCGGCTTCTTCATCCGAGAGTTTGTAGGTCACGGTCACGGCGATCCGCTCGGGGAACAGCGGCGTGCCATCCATTTTGACCAGTTGCTCTTTCACCATCCGCCGCATCAGGTCGTCGGCCTTCTGCGTATGCACCGCCTGCCGGTACTTCCCCTCGAACCGGTCCCCATCCAGCAAAGCCATGAAGAGCTGAAAGTCCTCTTCCTTACCATTGTGGGGCGTGGCGCTTAGCAGCAGGAAGTGGCGCGAAATCTGCCCCAGCAACTCGCCCAGCTTGTAGCGCTTGGTGAACTTCGGCTCCTCGCCAAAGTACGAAGCAGACATCTTGTGGGCCTCGTCGCAAACGATCAGGTCCCAATCGGTCGCTTCCAGCTGCTCCTGCAACACCTCGTTCCGGCTCAACTGATCGAGCCGGCAAATCACCAGGTCATGTTCGGCAAACCAGTTACCGGTCCGCGATGCCTCCGCCTGATCGGTCGTGAAGATTTCGAAGGGCAGGTCAAACTTCTGGTCCAGCTCATCCTGCCATTGTTCGGCCAGGGAACCAGGGCACACGATCAGGCACCGCTCCAGGTCACCACGCAGCGCCAGTTCCTTCATGAACAGGCCGGTCATGATCGTCTTGCCCGCACCGGGGTCATCGGCCAGCAAGAATCGGAGCGGCTGGCGAGGCAACATCGCGTCGTAGACCGCCGTGATCTGGTGCGGCAATGGGTCGACATCGGATGAATGGATCGCCAGGTGGGGATCAAACAGGTAGGCGAGCCGAATCCGCTCGGCCTCGGCCGCCAGCCGGGTCAGCGCCGGATCGGCATCGAAACTCCACTGCCGGTGCTTCTCGACCAGCGAGAGGAGCGACTCATCGTGCCGGTAAAACAACCGGTCTTGCGGTCGGCCTGCCGCATCACGATAGACCACGTTGATGCAATCGCCACTGATCCACTCGACGCTGGCAATTTCAACCGTGCCCTTGGGATCGACCCCATCGACCCGGGCCCCGGCCACGATTTCCTCAAGTCTCGTCATCGTGCCCATGCCTCCACACCAGAGCAAATGTCTCGCTCCGGCTGCCGCCTGATCGCCATTGGTCCTGATCGGATGATACCCGGCTTCATTGCACCGGCGCACCCGAAGGCAGGCTGCATGCGCATGTTCATGACATCTTATTTACGAATTCATCGTAACGTGGCGAGATTTGACCTCCTCGATGCGTTCGATAGGTAATGGCATGCTCACCCACTTGAGACAATTGTGCTGACATCCCGAATTACCGCGATTTTCCGAGGATTTACCGTGCAACGAACCTATGCCCGAAAAGCCTGCAAACTCGGGCATATCTGATTTACCGAATTTCCGAATTTCTGCGGACGTGTTTCTCACCAACGCCGACAGCCCGGACATCCCAACTGGGGACCCCGGGCCGTCGCCAGAGAGAATCTCTCTTGGGAACTACAGCACGCCGAAAACCTTGTAGACCTCGTCAATCGGCATCCCGGCGGCAATC
>CAYSZN010000535.1:0-3119 GCA_964435425.1 uncultured Akkermansia sp.
TATGAGGAGATGGTCAATCCCCATCCGCCCGCTTCCACCAATCCGCGGGCCGCTCCCACGGATCGAGCGTTTCGGCCCGGTCCTCCTCCCGGTCTTCCTCGCGCCCGTAGCGGAAGACGCTCCTCCGCTCCTCCGCCGCGACCTCCTCGAGGAGCAAGGCGACCTCGTCAGGCGGTTGCACGGCACACTGCCTCTCGCGCCAGACGAGATAGCCGAAGAACAGGGCGATGCCCAGCACCATGCCGACGACAAGGCCGACGAGCATCAGCGCAAGGGCGCTGTCCGCCGCCACAAGAGGACCATGGCCAGATCCGAAGCTCGCAGCCGCCTCTCCCTGGAACTTCACAATTCCGTCAATCGCAGTCAGAGCGAGGACAAAGGCTCCGACAAGGAGGGCAAGGCGGTTCCAAGAGAATTTCATGAGCGCGGTCGACCTCGCAACGCTGCGTGGCAATGACGCGAATTATATCGATTCCGATACAACGCTCAATCTTAAAATAGGGAAAATTCGAAAATATTGGAATAGTGGCAGATTTGAGAATCGAATCTGCGAAAGAGCAGTCGAAAACCTATTTCGCGTGATCCCCCTAGATCTTGCCGTTGTCACCCCTTTTCCGATCTGGGCCAAAGGCCGTTCAGACCTGGCAGCCGGCGCAGCGGCCGAAGAACTCGAGCTCGTGCTCGAGGTCGGAAAAGCCGCTCTCCTCGGCGATCTGCTTTTCGAGGTGCTCGACGGGGCAGGCGATGTCGAGGACCTCGACGGTGCCGCAGTCGCGGCAGATCAGGTAGTCCTGATGGCTGCTCTCGCGCAGGCAGTAATGCGCGGCGCGGCTGTGGAAGCCGATGCGGCGGACAATGCGGCGCTCCTCGAGCCGGGTGACGAGCCGGTAGATCGTGGCCGGATCGCAGGAGACGCCGAAGGCGGCGTCCGCCGCGATCTGCTGCAGGGTCATGGGCTGGTCCGCCGACGCGAGGACGCGCAGGCAGGCCTCCAAGGCCGCTGTCCTGCGGAGGCCGGAGGCCGAGCATTGCTTCAAGAGATTTTCGACCCGGGTGGATTCGCCGCTCATCGGGAGCCAGTCTATCGCGAACTGGGGCGGTTCGCAACATCGGGCCATCCCATCCAGGAAGAGGCCTTGCCAAGCCCCGTTTTTCCAATGGCGACTTGGGCAAGGCCCTTCCTTGATCCGTGGCTTCCACGGAGGCAACGTCAGCCGTCACCCCGTCCCGCCTCAAAGGCGAGGAGGCGCTGGCATTCCTCGAGGAGCCACTCCGCCTTCATGAAGGGTTCGTAGCCGATCTCCTGCCAGCGGATAGCCCCGCCGCTGTCGATGAGAAAGGTGCCGTGCAGGGGCATCGCCTCGAAGTCATCGTAGGCGCGGAAGGCCTTGAAGACGTCGAGGGAGGAATCGGAGAGCAGCGGAAAGGGGAATGCGGCGGCACCATCCCCACCCTCGGCGAAGGTCTCCCTCAGGCCCTCCGGAGTGTCGGTGCCGACAGCGACGAGGTCGATGCCCGTCTCGGCATAGCGCGAGGCCAGCGGGGCGAAGGCGTTGAGCTGCTCCATGCAATGCGAGCAGCCCTTCCCGAGGTAGAAGAGGACGAGCCGGGGACGTTCGCCCGTCGTGAAGAGCGGCACGCGTTCGCCCTTGTCGTTCGCCAAGGAGGCGGAGGGCACCTGAGGCGGGCTCCAGAGCCCGGGCCCCAAGCTGTCGAGTCCAGGCCGTTCGCCAATGTCCTTGGGCGTTTCGGGAGCGAGCTTCCAATCCTCGGGAAAGCCGAACTCCTGCGCGATGGAGGCGAACGGAGCGAAGATGGCGAGGTCGCCGTCGGCCCGGTGCGCCACGGTGCGCAACTCGGTGAAGGCGGCCCCGGCCTCGTCCTTCCGCCCATTGGCGTGCAGGATGCGGACTTGGGCGACGAGGGGCAGGACCTCGTTCTTGCCTGCGGACACGGCCTCGCCCGCGAGCTTGATGGCCTCCTCTCCCTTCCCCGCGCGCTGCCAGAGCATGGCGTGACGCCATTTGGCGAGGTCCTTCAAGTTCGGGAGCAGTTCGAGGGCCTTCGTCGTGTCGGGGGGACTGGCGGAAAGGGCGGCGTAGACCCGCAGCTCGTTGAGCGGGTTTTCGAACTCGGTGACGGCTTTCTCGAAGTTCTTCCCTGCCGCCTTCTTCGCCTCGTCCACGCCTTTCGCGTCCTTCTTTGCCTCGGTCGCCTTCTTCTCCGCGTCGGCGACGGCCTTGTCCCGCTCGGCCTGCTTTTCGGAAAGGCGCTTTTCCAACTCGGCGAGATGGACGCGCCCGCCTTCGAGGTCGCCGCTCTCGAATTTCGCCATGCCGACGTAGCGGTGATGCTCGGTTTCGGTGATGGACTTTCCGTCGGGATGGAGAATGGCGGCCTTGTCCGCTCCGTCGCCGGAGAGGGCGATCAGCTCCGGCCATGCCTCGAAGCGCACGAGGGTGTCGCGGAGGCGCTTGCGACCGTGTTGCCAACTGCTGCCATCGGGGTCGTAGACCTCCTTGCCGTCCTCCTTCTTGAATTTCGCAAGGCGCGGCAGCGAGATCATGTTGCGGGCCAGGGCAACGGCACGGCGGTGCTGGCCGAGGTGGTCGAAGGTGCGGACCAGCCACTCGTTGTTGTGGGCGTAGTTGTGGATCTGGTCGGGAACGACATGATAGCGGATCATGTGCGCATGGTCGACGCGGGCCGAAGCCTCCTGATGCCAGGCAGCGTCGGCATGGCGGTTCAAGCCCGAGTAGATGTGGCCGGGCATGTGCCACATGTGGGCGATGGCGGGGGCGGAAGGGCCGCAGGCGGCCGCGGCCTTCAGGGCGCGGGCCGGATCGGTCTTGTCCCAGAGGTGGATCTGGAAGTGGTTCGCGGGATGGTTCGGATGTTTGGTCAGGATCTTTTCGGCGAGCAGGTTCATCGCGTAGTGGCTGGAGACGGGGAGGTCCTTGCCGCTGTTGTAGAAGACCTGGTGGAGGAGGAAGGCCTCGGCCTCGGCTTCGTCGGGATGCTCCAGCAGGATTTTCTCGAGGGAGCGCACGTAGTCGCGCAGCCGCTTCTTCGCGTCGGCCTTGGGATCCTTGAAGTAGGCGGCGAGGCCGTCGATCCAG
>CAYSZN010000536.1:0-3111 GCA_964435425.1 uncultured Akkermansia sp.
AATGCGTCGGCGTCGTCGGTCCCAACGGCGTCGGCAAGACGACCCTCCTGAAGATCCTCCTCGGAGAGCTCGAACCCAGCGCCGGCAGCGTCCGCATCGGAAAGCGCACCGAATTCAACTACGTCGACCAGACCCGGCTCGAGCTCGCCGAGGACAAGAGCGTCCTCGACGAAGTCTCCCAGGGACAGGACTCCGTCCGCTTCGGCGACGAGACGATCTCCGTGCGGTCCTACCTGCAGCGATTCCTCTTCGGCAACGAGCGCATCAACGACCGCATCGGCAACCTTTCCGGCGGCGAGAAGAACCGCGTCCTTCTCGCCAAGATCCTGCGGCGGGGCGGCAACTTTCTCGTCCTCGACGAGCCCACCAACGACCTCGACCTCCAGACTCTGCGCGTCCTTGAGGAGGCGCTCGTCAACTTCGGCGGCACCGCCCTCGTCGTCAGCCACGACCGCTGGTTCCTCGACCGCGTCTGCGACCGCGTCGTCGTCTTCGAGGGCGGAGGCCGCGTCACCGTCAACGAGGGCAACTACTCCTACTACCTCGAAAAGCGCCGTGCCGCCGAGGCCGCCGCCACCGCCGCGAAGGCGAAGCCGGCCAAGGCGACGAGGCCCGCCGATCCCACTGCGGAAAAGCCCCGGAAGCTGAAATGGAAGGAGGAGCGCGAACTCGAGGCCATGGAGGAGACCATCCTCGCCGCCGAGAGCGCCGTCGCCGAGCTGGAGAGCAAGCTCAACGATCCGTCCTTCTACATCGACAACTCCACGGAGGCCCCCGCCCTGATCGAGGAAATGGAGCGGAAAAAGGAGGAAGTGTCCGCGCTCTACGCCCGATGGGAGGAGCTGGAGGCGATCCGGGCGGGGATGGGGTAGAACGCCGTAAAACCCGCATCGCAGGGATTGACAGCGGGCCGTCGGATTTCCTACGCTCGTCTTCGTCCATGACTCCCAAAGCCCTTCACCTCCTCGTCGTCGAGCTGCCCGGCTGCCCGCCGCGGCACTATCTCCTCAACGCCGCCACGATCCGCCTCGGTCGTGTCGAGGGCAACTCCATCGTCGTCGAGGAGGAAACCGTCTCCAGCCGCCATTGCGAGCTGCGCCGCAGGGGCATCGGCTACGAGATCCTCGATTCCGGCTCGACCAACGGCACGCGGGTGAACGGCGAGACGGTCGGCACGGAGCCGCGCGAGCTGCACGAGGGCGACTCCATCCTCCTCGGTCTCGCCGCGAAGGCCCGCTTTCTCCGCATCCGCGAAATCCGCGACCGGCCCGAAGCCTCCCCGGCCCCCGTCGCCACCATCACCCGGAAGCTGGAAAGATCCGCCATCAACCCCGTCGCCGCCGCCGTCGCCAAGGCGGCAAGGGAAAGCGTCAAAGCGGCGGGGTGATTTGTTCTCCTACTCTTACTCCATACTCTTTACTCCTTACTCTTACTCGCAACCGAGAGACCCTCCGCCTTCCGAGTAAGAGTAAGGAGTAAAGAGTAAGAGTAGGTGGACGAGTAAGAACCGACTCAATCACTGCGGATTTCGATATTGACCCCTCCCCCCGCCGCCGCGAAGCTCCCTGTTCAATCCCCAACCAGAAAAAACCACCATGGCAGACCTCGACGGAACCAAGCAGGAGAAAAAAGACAAGGAATACTTCACCGATGTGAAGCAGGAGGCCCCCGGCTTCTTCCTCAAGGGCTCGCACCAATACGACTGGGGCCTGAAGAACCGCCTCTCCAAGGTCTTCAATCCGAAGAACGGCCGCACCATCATGCTGGCCTTCGACCACGGCTACTTCCAGGGCCCCACCACCGGCCTCGAACGCGTCGACCAGACCATCCTCCCCCTCGAGCCCTACTGCGACTGCCTCATGCTCACCCGCGGCATCCAGCGCTCCGTCATCCCCGCGAGCACGCAGAAGGCCATCGCCCTGCGCGCCTCCGGCGGCACCTCCATGGCCCGCCCCGACTCCCTCAGCGACGAGGTCCTCGCCTGCTCCATCGAGGAGGCCATCCGCCTCAATGCCAGCGTCCTCGCCGTGCAGGTCTTCATCGGCTCCGAGCACGAGCGCAACACGATCCAGAACATGGTCCGCCTCATCGACCAGGCGAACCGCTACGGCATCGCCGTGATGGGCGTCGTCGCCGTCGGTACGAACATGGAGCGCACTCCGAAATACTTCCGCCTCGCCACCCGCATCATGGCCGAGCTCGGCTGCCACCTCGTGAAGTGCTACCACACCGACGAGGAGTTCGAGACGATCACGAGCTGCTGCCCCGTCCCCATCGTCATCGCCGGCGGCAAGAAGCGCCCCGAACTCGACGCGCTGAAGATGGCCTACGAGGCCTGCGAAGCCGGTGCCTCCGGCGTCGACATGGGCCGCAACATCTTCCAGTCCGACGCCCCCGTGCCGATGATGAAGGCCGTCCGCGGCGTCGTCCACGAAGGGCTGAAGCCCGAGGAGGCCTTCGAGCTCTACAACACCCTCAAGGCCGAAGAAGGCAAGTGACCCGACCCTGTCGGGTCCCCCGTCGAACCCTCTTCGGTCCCGCACTGAAGAGGGTTCGTTGCGTTTCCGGCATGCATCCGCCCTACGAGCCGCTCTACCTCTCCGGTCCCACCGCCTGCGGAAAGACCGCCGTGGCGTTGTCCTTCGCGCGGCTCGTCCCGCCGGTGGAGATCGTGAACGCCGACGCCTTCCAGGCCTACCGAGGCATGGAGATCCTCTCCGCCGCGCCGACGCCGGAGGAGCGGGCGCTCTGCCCCCACCACCTCTTCGGCGTCCTCGATCCGGCGGAGGAGAACGACGCCGCCGCCTTCGCGCAGCGGGCGCGGGCAGCGATCGACGACATTTCGCGGCGCGCCCTGCCTCTCGTCGTCGGCGGCAGCGGGCTCTACCTGAAGGCGATCACCCACGGCCTCGCCCCCGTGCCCAAGGGCGACCCGGCCCTGCGGGCGGAGCTGGAGGCCCTGTCCGACGAGGAGCTCGTGGAGCGCCTCCGCTCCCTCGATCCCGTCGGCGCGGAGCAAACCAACCTGAAGAACCGCCGCTACGTGACGAGGGCTCTCGAGATCTGCCTCCTCTCCGGTCGCCCCGCCTCGGAGCTGAAGCGCGAATGGGC
>CAYSZN010000537.1:0-3107 GCA_964435425.1 uncultured Akkermansia sp.
CCTCCGGGCATCTTCGCGGCAGCCTCTTTGCTCCCGCAAAGGGCGACTTCTCCGGCTTCGCAGGCTCCTATCTGGCCCCCGACGACCGTATCGTCCTCGTCGTGGACGCCGCCGGGGAAGTGGACGATCTCGCGAGACAACTGCACCGCATCGGCTTCGACCACACCGAAGGCTGGCTGCCGGCCTCCGCGATCGTGGAAGCAGACGATCCCATTCTCGACCGCATCCGTCCCATCGCCTTCGACGAGGTGGAGTCCATCCTGGACGCTGCGCCGGACACGCCGGTCCTCGACGTGCGCCGCGCCAGCGAGTTTGCTGCCGGACATCTCCGGGGCGCGGTGAACATTGCCCACACCCGCCTGCGCACCCGCTCCCACGAGCTGCCGAAGGACACGCCGGTGATCGTGCATTGCCAGAGCGGCAACCGGGCCGCCGCCGCCGTGGCCTGGCTGCGACGCGAAGGACGCGAGACGGTCTACGTCGACGACGCCTTTCCGAACGCTCCCGCCACGCTGCTCGCGTGACGCCGGAGCCTGCCCGGCCCACTTCGCATGGACGCCTCCATTTCCCTCGGTATGGTCTTCGGCCTGCTCGTAGGCCTCTCGCTGGGACTGACCGGCGGAGGAGGCTCCATCTTCGCCGTGCCCCTGCTGATCTACGGGCTTTCCGTGCCGGTCGGCACGGCAATGGGGCTGAGCCTCGCCACCGTCGGCCTGACCGCCGCCTTCGGCGCCTGGCTGCGCCTGCGGCACGGCGAGGTGGAGTGGAAGGCGGGAGGGATCTTCGCGCTCGGCGGCATGGCGACCGCCCCACTCGGGACGACGCTCGCCCGCCAGCTTCCACCCGCCGCCCTGCTCGCCTCCTTCGCCCTGCTCATGGGCTACGTGGGCTGGCGCATGTGGCGCGGACGAGGGGAGGAGGACGGCGAAGAGGGACTGCGATGCGTCGGAGGCGCACCCGAACGCTTCGGGTCGGCCTGCTGCCTCCGCCTCGGCGGCGGGGGTGCGGCGGCAGGACTGCTCTCCGGCCTGTTCGGCGTCGGAGGCGGCTTCATCGTCGTGCCGGCGCTCCTCCTTGTCACCGGCATGGACATCCGCCGCGCCATCGCCACCTCCCTGCTCGTCATCTTCCTCATTTCGGTCTCCGGCGTGGTTGCGCATGTCCTGCACGGGCAGCTCTTTCCCATGCCGCTGAGCGCCCTCTTCCTCGCCGGGGGCTTCGGCGGAATGCTGGCCGGCAGCGCCCTGCGCTCGCGGCTCGGCGGCCAGTCCCTGCAACGGATCTTCGCCATCGGCATGTGGCTCGTCGCCGCGTGGATCCTTGCAAGGGGTCTGTAGCGGTGCAGGTCCTGTCCTTCCGCAAACCCGCGCCGCGACGAACGCGCCGCTGGACAGAATCCCCGCTCTCCTCCACCATTGGGGGAACTTTCCGCCCATGTCCGCCGCCGAACTGCTCCGTGAAGCCTGGCCCATCCCCCTCGCCTACGTCGTGGGGGCGACGCCCTTCGGCTACCTCGCCGGGAAAATGCGCGGCATCGACATCCGCCGGCACGGCAGCGGCAACATCGGAGCCACCAACGTGCTCCGCGTCCTCGGCAAGCCCGTCGGCATCGCCGTGCTCGTCCTCGATCTGCTGAAGGGCCTCCTCCCCGTGCTCCTCGCGCAATCCGCCTCGTCTTCCTCCGCCATCCACATCGCCACCGCCCTCGCCGCGATCCTCGGACACAACTACACCTTCTGGCTCGGCTTCAAGGGCGGCAAGGGCATCGCCACGACGGCGGGGGCGATCCTGCCCCTGATGCCCTGGGCCCTGCTTGCCGCAGTCGTGGTCTGGACCATCGCCCTCCTCGCGAGCCGCTACGTCTCCGTCGCCTCGATCGCGGCGGCGGTCGCTGTCCCCTCGACCCTCGTCGTCCAGGGACTGGTCACGGGCCGCTGGGATCCCGCCGTCCTCGGCTTCGCCCTGATCGTCGCCACGCTCGCCATCTGGAAGCACCGCTCCAACATCCAGCGGCTCCGTCGCGGCGAGGAGAACCGCATTGGAAAGAAGCCCGCCGCGGCCACGACCGCCGAACCTCCCCCGACCTCATCCTGACATGATTTCAAACGCCACCGTCCTCGGGGCCGGAAGCTGGGGCACCGCCCTCTCCGTCGCCCTCGCCGACCGGGGTCTCGACGTGACCCTCTACGGAAACGAACCCGCCGTCCGCGACGAGATCAACGCCTCGCACCGCAATTCGCACTACCTTCCGGAGGTCGACCTGCCCCCGTCCATCCGCGCCACCACCGACATCGAGGACGCGAAGGACGCCTCCATTGTCCTGCTCGTCGTGCCCTCGCAGGTGGCCCGTCCCGTCCTCGGCCAGCTCGCCGCGGCCAGGCTCCCCGCTTCCGCCACGATCGTCAACTGCACCAAGGGCATCGACCCCGGCACCGGCCGGCTCATGCACGAGCTGGTCGAGGAGATCTTCCCCGACCATCCCGTCGCCGTGCTCTCCGGCCCAAGCCATGCCGAGGAGGTCGCCCGGCGCATGGCCACCCTCGCCACGGTCGGATCGGCCGATCCCGCCGTCGCCGCGCAGGTGCAGGAGATCTTCGCCCTCCCCTGGTTCCGCACCTACACCAGCACCGATGTGGTCGGCATCGAGCTCGGAGGGGTCGTGAAGAACGTCTTCGCCATCGCCGCCGGAGCCATCGACGGGCTCGGGCTCGGGGACAACGCGAAGGCCGCCATGGTCACGCGCGGCCTCGCCGAGATGACCCGCCTCGGCGTGGCCATGGGCGCGCGCGAGGAGACCTTCCGCGGACTCAGCGGCATGGGCGACCTGATCGTCACCTGCTACAGCGCCCACAGCCGCAACAACCGCGTCGGACGCCTCCTGGGATCCGGCAAGACCCTCGACGAGGCCGTCGCCGAGACGGGCCAGGTCGCCGAGGGCGTGCCAAACGCGAAGAACGCCCACGAACTGGCCCGCCGCCTCGGCGTGCGCACGCCCTTGATCGACCAGGTCCACGCCGTGCTCTTCGAGGGCAAGCCACCCGCCGAGGCGCTGCGCGAGCTGCTCGAGCGCGGCCAGCGCGCCGAAGCGGATTGAACCCTTCCATCGG
>CAYSZN010000538.1:0-838 GCA_964435425.1 uncultured Akkermansia sp.
GCCTACTTCTACAACAAGTACGGAGCCGACATCCTGCGTCTCTGGGTCAGCAGCGTGGACTGGCAGAACGAGGTGCCCTTCGGCGAGGATCTCTTCAAGCAGACCGCCGAACCCTATCGGCGCTTCCGCAACACCCTCCGCATTCTCCTCGCGAACCTCAATGACTTCGACGCGGCCAAGGATGCGGTGTCCGACGCGGACCTCACCCTGCTCGACCGGTGGATTCTGGAGCGCCTCCATCAGGTCGTCGTGGAATGCCGCGAGGCCTACGCGGCCTACGAGTTCCGCAAGGTCTTCAACACGCTGAACCAGTTCTGCGCCGTCGATCTCAGCGCCCTCTACGTGGACATCACGAAGGACCGCATGTATTGCGACGCGGCGAACTCTCCTCGTCGCCGCGCCACGCAGACGGCGATGCACCGTGTCTTCGATTCGCTCGTGAAGCTGCTCGCCCCGGTTCTCTCCTTCACCGCCGATGAGGCCTGGGAGCACGCGGGCCACGCCGATCCGGTCCACCTGGAGCTTTTCCCCGAAGCCGTCCCGGCCTTCGCGGGTTCGGAGGCTTCGGAGAGCATCGCGCAGCTCTCCCGTCTCCGCGACCTCGCCCAGGTCGCCATCGACGCGGCGGTGAAGGCCGACGAGTTCAAGAAGCGCGAGTGCGCCGCCGTGGTCTTCCATCTGCCCGCGGACGATCCCGCCCGGATCCTGCTCGACGCCTCGCCCGAGGAATCGCTCGAGTTCCTCATGGTCTCGTCCTTCTCGGTTTCCGATACCGCAGCCGAGGTTCGAGCCAGCGACGGTGGCTCGCACCTCGGCTGCGGTATCGGAAACCGAGAAG
>CAYSZN010000538.1:848-3102 GCA_964435425.1 uncultured Akkermansia sp.
CCGCAGCCGAGGTTCGAGCCACCGTCGCAGGCACGTCGCACGAGGAATGCCCCCGCTGCCGCCGCTCGCTGCCGCTCGTGGCGAGCGGGTTGTGCGGACGCTGCGAGGAGGTGCTTTCTGCTTCATGATCGGAGGACGCGCCAGCGCTGTAGCCGCGCTCAGTGAGCGCGGAACGGGCGTCCTTTCGACGTTCGACCGAGGCCACTGGCCTCGGCTACAGGAGCCGCCCTCGATGGCATCACTATGCATGAATTTTGACCACGAATCGCACGAATGAACACGAATGGCTTGAGGGTGTGGTCTTCCTGAATCGTGTTCGGCTCAGAAAATGAATCTTCCATTCTTCCGGCAAAAACCCTTTGAGCCGCGATTTCCAATCGTCCCACTCAATGTCCCTGAGGCGGAAGCGATTCGGATTCTGGAAGGCCATGCACCAGTGGAGAGGGAAGAGCCCCACGAAGAGGATCGATCAATCTCTCAAGAAGACTTGGTGTCTAAATCGGATCACACGTGTATCGTCGTTGGAATTTACGATGGCCGAGTAAGATACGTGCATTATCTCACGGAACATTTCAACCGAACTGAAAAGCAGCGAGGGGCGAAGCTGGCCTATTTCTTGAATTTGTATGGTGGCATAGATGAATTCGATGAGCCCGGAGACACGGGTTTTTTGATATGGTGGCGGAACCCGAAGAGGAAGATTCTTCTCATGTTCGGGCTTCATTATGGCCCGGTGCGGGTGATTGATGAAGATCCGACCCACTGGAGCGACGAACAGGACGACGATGCCAACTAGATCCCGAGATGAGCCGGAAGACCCTCTTTAGTTCAACGCCCAACCCTGTCTGCGACTGCCGCCCTTGAGGGTAGTCGCATGTCCCAGACGCCCATCCGTGGTCGCACCCCTTCCAAAATGATCCGCTATCTCCTCCTCCTCGCCCTGCCGCTCTTCGCCCTCGACCAGTGGACGAAGTGGCTCGTCCTGAAGCGCTTTCCCGACTACGGGTCGCCGGAGAACCTCATCGAGGTCATTCCCGGCTTCTTCAACCTCGTCCGCGTCCACAACACGGGCATGGCCTTCGGCGTGCTCAACGGCACGGCCTACGCGAACTGGATCTTCGGCGCCATCGGTCTCACCGCCCTGATCGGGATCGGTTGGCTCTGGAAGAAGCAGGCCTTCCCCGACAAGATTTCCAAGACGGCGGCGGCGCTGCTGATTTCGGGAATCTTCGGAAACCTCACCGACCGTCTGCTCCCCGGACGCGGCTACGTCGTCGACTTCCTCGACTTCAAGCTGCCCTACTACGAACTGATCGACAAGACCTCGGGAGGCCATTTCCCCTCCTTCAACGTCGCCGACTCCTGCATCTGCGTGGCGGCGGGACTGCTCATCCTCTCCGCCTTCCGGCAGCCGGGCGGCTCGAAGAGGAAGCGGTCCGCCTGACGACGCCCCTCCATGAGCCGGAAGGGATTCATCATCGTCGCGGCGATCTTCGGAGCCGCCTTTCTCCTTCTCGCCCTCGCGACGCGCGGTTACCGCAAGCTCGAGGCGATGCGCCGCTCCGCCGAGCCGGAGCCGACCGGTGCGCTGACCTCTCCGATAGGCATCGACGGGCCGATGGAATCCGTGCCGGTGGCCTTCTCCTTGTCCGAATGGCAATCGGCGACGCCCGATCCGCGGTAGGGACGCACCGCCGGGGCGTCTGCCACAGGATCAAGTCCGACGCGGACGCCCCGGCGGTGCGCCCCTACCAAACGTTTTCGAATGCGCGAGGGTTTCCCGTCGGCGGGTGCGCTGCATTCCGCCTAACCGGGAACCTTCTCCTATCGCTCGAGGATTTCCACCTCGTAGCCGTCGGGGTCGGTGACGAAGGCCATCTTGATCTTCTTTCCCGAGGGGAAGGCCTCGCGCCAGTCCTCCGGCCAGATCTCGATCCCCGCCCGCTCGACCCGGTCGCAGTAGGCCATGATGTCCTCCACGCCGAGGGCGGTGTGCATGAGATCTTCGGGGAACTTCACCTCGAAATCGGGCGAGTAGCAGAGCTCGAGAAAATGCTCGCAGCCCTCCAGCTCGAGGAAGGCAAGCTGGTTCCCCGCCGGCGACTTGTCGGTGCGGCGGGCCAGCTTGAAGCCCAGGGTCTCGTAGAAGGCGATGGTGCGGTCGAGGTCGCTGACGCGGACGCGGGTGTGGAGAAACTTGATCATGCGAGGAGAGTTGACGCGCTTTCCCGGCTTTCGCAAGCGGCGGATGCGG
>CAYSZN010000539.1:0-3079 GCA_964435425.1 uncultured Akkermansia sp.
CTCGCTGGCGCGTTCGGCGAGGCGCTGGTGGGTTTCGGTCTTTTCGCCGGCGGCGGCGGCGGCGTGGGCGAGGTCGTGCTGAAGACGGGAGCGACGGAGGGATTCGGAGGCTTCGCGAAGGGTGGTCTCGGCGGCCTGGCTGGCGGTGCGGGCGGTTTCCTCGGTTTGGGTGAGGGCGGTGAGTTTGGCGTCGGTGGGTTGAAGGGCGGCGGCCTGGGTGGTGAGCTGGGCCTGGAGGTCGCGGATGGTGTGGTCGTGGGTTTCCAGGTCGACGCGGCGGGCGGTGGCGGCTGCGGCAGTCTGGCGGTGGGTTTCCTCCTCGCGGCGCAGCGTGGCGACCTGTTGGAGCCCGGCCTCGGTGGCGGCGCGGTCTTCGCGGAGCTTCGGCAGGAGGGCCGTGATTTCGGCGATCTCACGTTCGGCGCGGGCGTGGTCGTCGGCGGCCTGGGCGAGCCGGCTGGCGGCTTCGGTGGCTTGTTGGAGAGCGGCTTCGGCTTGCTCCAGCCGGGCTCGGGCGAGTTCGGGTTTGGACCCGGCTTTCGGCCGGCCGGTGGCGGTGAAGAGTTCGACGTAGGACTCGGCAATTTTCGCGGCGACGCGCTGGTCCTGGGCGGATTGGATGACGGCGGCCACGCCATGCTGCTGAAGCCGCTGGATGAGGTGCTCCTTGTGCTGGGTGGCGTGGCCCGAGGGATCGTCGCCGGCGCGGCCCTGCCAGACCCAGAGGTGCGCCCACAGGGAGGGGAGTTGCCCGGAGGCGCCGCGGCCGCCCGCTGTTTCGGTTTTCAGAAGTTCGGCGAGCTGGGTTTCGGCCTCGTCGTCGCGAAGGGTCGGCCGGCCCTGCGCGGTCAGGCGAGTGGAACCTTTGGTGGTGCCGGCGAAGCGTTTTTCGAGTTCCCATATGGTGCCCGCGGCTTCGAAGGTCAAGAGGACTTCCGGATCGCCGAGGTGGAGGGAGGAGACCATTTCCCGCTGGACATTCCCGCCCGTCTTGGCGCGGAGAAACAGGGCGCGGTGGGCGGCTTCGGCGAGGGTGCTTTTGCCGGATTCGTTCGGGCCGCCGATGAGGGTGCGGGAAGGATCGAAAGGCACCGTGAGGTCTTGGTGGACCCGGTAGTTGCGGACGGTGAGGGAAATGAGGCGCATCTGACAGACGGTGGGCAGTCCGATAGGAGTTTCAGGAGAGGGCGGCGTGGAGTTCGCGCAGGGCGAGGCGGGCGATCAGAGCCTCCTCGGTATCGCCGTGGACCTCCGCGACGAGTTGGGCCGCGACGGTGGCGATCAGCGGATCGTCGGAGCGGCGGGTGAGGGCTGCGACTTCGTCCTCCGTGGGCGCGATGGCGACGCGGTGGTCGAGCTTCAGATGAAGCAGGCGGGCCTCCCACGATTCGAGGATTTTCTCCAGCCGTCCGGCGGCCTCGATTCCCAGCGAGCCTTCGAGGCCGAGGAGGAGCAGGTGTTCATCGCCGCGCTGGCCGATGTATTCATCCAGTCGCGAGGCAAAGAGATCGAGGCTGGCGTCATCGGAGAAGCGGAAGGCGAGTTCTTTCCAGAGGAATCGGCCTGTCGGAAGCTTCTCCACCTGGGGCGGCTGGCCGCGGGCAACGGTGACGCGGAGCAGGTTTCCCGGGTCGTTGCCCTCGCCCTTCGGGAAGCGGTCGATCTCCGGGGTGCCGCTATACCAGGCTTTCGAGCCGACCTGTTTGGCGCCGTGCCAGTCGCCGAGCGCGATGTAGTCGATGGCCTCCGTGGGGAGGCTGGAGAGATCGACCCAGTTGATGCCGGCGGGGACGCCGTCGTCATCCTCCTGAGCGGCACCGAATCCCTGGATCGTGCCGTGAGCAAGGACGATGCGGGGCAAATCCGAGGGCAACGCGGGATCGGCGGCGGCTTGGCGAATCCATGCCGTGGGATCGCCAGGCTCATGACGACGGAGCAAGGGCGCGGGAAAGAGGATCGCGTTTTCGAGAATGATCGGTTCGGGCCGCAGCAGCACCCGTAGGTTGGGTGCGAGCTGCCGCTGTTCACGGAGGAAAAACTCCTGTTCCCAAATGCTGCCC
Source organism: uncultured Akkermansia sp. (assembly GCA_964435425.1). Lineage (GTDB taxonomy): Bacteria > Verrucomicrobiota > Verrucomicrobiia > Verrucomicrobiales > DEV007 > Arctic95D-9. The sequence continues at coordinate 2,061 of CAYSZN010000539.1, forward strand.
GGCCCGGCGTGGTCATGGTTGCCGGGAATGACGAAGACGGGGACGTTCATTTCCCCGATGGCCGCGCAAGCCGCCGAAACCGTGGCCTTGGTCGCGTGGGAGGAGTCGAAGAGATCTCCCGCCGCCAATACGAAAGCCGCATCCGATTTCCGAGCCATGGTCGCGATCCGCCGGATGACATGCAGCCTCTCTTGCTGCACGAGATGGCGCTTGGTGTCATCTTGAATGGAGGCAAAAGGCTTGCCGAGCTGCCAGTCGGCGGTGTGGAGAAAGCGGGTTTCCATCGAGTTTCGAGAGTCAAGCTGAGTCTGGCCAGATATACCGAAAAGTGCAATCCCAAGCTGCGGATCTTGGCAACGTCGTGACATCGGGAGGCAATCGATCGGATGCGCAGACGATGTTCCTTCGCTGACCGGGCCGGACTGCCAAACACTCCAATGCGGTGAGCAGGGACAAAAGGATGGGATGGGGAAGAATCTTCCGGCCCCCTTCGGGGAGCGAAGCGCCGAACGGATCCAACCCACAACCTCCGGTTTCACTAGAGGCATCCGATTTTCCAAAAAGGCTACCGGCGGTTCGCCATTTGATGCAAGTGGCGGAGGGAGTGGGATTGACTTCGGCTTCGCCTCCGTCTTTCTCCGCGCGCGTTCGCTCGCTCCGAATCGAACGGCGTTCTCATCCATTTCTCGAAATCGAACGGCCCGGCCTCACGCTACGCATGGGGCCGGGCCGTTCGATGGCGGAGGGAGTGGGATTCGAACCCACGGTAGGTTTCCCTACACTCGATTTCGAGTCGAGCGCCTTAAACCGGACTCAGCCATCCCTCCATGATCGGTTCGCCGGGAAGGGCGAGACAACGAAGAATCGCCTTCGGGGGCCGGTCCGGCGACCCTCGGGGCGGACCGCTAGTCTCCCCGCTGCAGGGAGTTTTTCAAGAAGGAAATTCACTCCGCCCCTTCGGCCGCAGGGCTTACGCATGAAAGTTGGCCAGCAGCCTGAGCCTGAAGTCCGGGTCGAGG
>CAYSZN010000540.1:0-3057 GCA_964435425.1 uncultured Akkermansia sp.
TGTCAGGATCGGCGTCGGCGACGAAGGCACGGGCCTCCACCTCCGTCGGGACGAGGCCGGTAAGGTCGAGATGGACGCGGCGGACGTAGGTGGCGTCGTCGCAGGGCTCCGACGGATTCATCCGCAGGGTCCGCCATTTTGCCTGGAGGTCCTCGTCGATGAAGTTGCGGACGGGAGGGCCGCTCCAGACGAAATCGGGGCGCTCGGGCACGAAGGCGAGGCTCACGGGTGCCTGGAGGCCGAGGTAGCGGATATTCACCGTGGTCTCGCCGGGCTGCAGGCTCCTCACGTTCCCGTCGGGATCGACTTCGACGTTGAGCGCCGTTGGCTCGTAGATCGCCCAGCGGTTCACGTCGCGCGTCGAGCCATCGGAGTAGTGCGCCGTGACCGAGATCCGCAGCGACTCATCGGGGGCGAAGAGGACTTTCTCCTGCGGCGTCGTCTCGAGGGAGAGGAGGGACGGCTCGCCGGGCCGGTCGAGGGGCGCGCCGTCGGCGATCCAGCGGAGGAGGAGATCGTAGGATTCGGACTCCTTGCCGAAGCGCTTTCCGCCGTCGTGCTTCACATCGAGAATGGCCTTGCGGAGCAGGTAGCTCTTTTCCGGCGCGCCGAGGTTGACGAACTTCTCGACGAGGGCCTTGTGGTCCTTGACCGGGTCTTCCCCGCGGAGCGACAGGGTCAGCTCGCCCTTGCCCGTCTGGGCACCGTGGCAGGCCCCGAGGTTGCAGCCCGCCCGGGTGATCACGGGGATGATGTCGTTCCGGTAGGAGACGCCACCGGAGGCGGCGTCAGGGGTGGATGGGTCACGGGTCACGGGAGCGGCGTCCTGCGCCGCGAGAGGGCAGACGAGGGCGAGCGCGCCGAGGAGGAGCGCGGACAGGAGGGCTGGGCTCGGGGACCGCATGGGACTGGGAAAGGGTAGGCTCGAAGAGGGACTTCACAATGAGCGGGATTGCGTGAACGGCGGCGGCATGGCATCTTTCGCACGAAATGGAGGCGGTAAAATTCATTCTGGAGACGGTCGAGGAATACCTCGAGGCCGAGAAGACCCGCGATCCTCGGCACGAGTATCTCGCCGGGACCATCCACGCGATGAGTGGAGCGAGTCGGCGGCACAATGTGATCAGCGGACGCATCTATTCGGCTTTCGTCCGACGTTTGGGAAAAGGCCCCTGCGAGGCCTATCTCGCCGATGTGAAAGTCCGTATCCGCACGATGGCGGGCATTTTCTTCTACTATCCCGACGTGATGGTGGGCTGCGACCCGACGGACCGGCACGAATATTATCTGGACCGGCCCTTGATCCTGTTCGAGGTCACCAGTGCCTCGACGGCCTCGACCGACCGCCGCGAGAAGCTGCTCGCCTACCAGGGGATCGCATCGCTCCGGCACTATGTGATCGTGTCCCAGGCGGAACGCTCGGTCGAATGGTTCCGGCGCACGGAGGAGGGCTGGGAGAAGGTCTGTCTCACCGAGCCGGACGACGCCCTCGATTTCCCTGAGATCGGCGTTTCGTTGGGGTTGGCGGAGATCTACGAGGGGATTGGGTTCGAGTGAAGGTTTTTCCATGGCCTACAACGCCACAGCTCCCATGCGTCCCGTTCTCGCGGGCATGGCGGGCCTGCTTCTGGGCATCGCGGCGCAAGCTGGAGAGTCGGTGCTGACGACGACTTTCCAGCCGCTCGACGGACTTGCTTCTGGGGCCATCCGGATTGTCGAAGTGACCTGTCATGATTGGTATGGCATGAGTGGGCAGCCGACCTCGATCGGGCTTGTGTCGTCACCAAACGTGCCACCCACGAACAACCCCGAGGAAGCGAAGGAAGATCTGAATCTGGCTTCGGCCTATGGGCTCCGGTTTGGCTGTGGAGACATCGATGGGACATTGGAGCTCGTTCTCGACGCCACCGCTTTTTCCGTGCCGCAGCGTTTCGGCCACTCGCCCGAGCACATCCTTCGCGCTTCATTGGAGTGCCTCCGGCGGTGCCTGCCGGAGAAACTTCACCGGACGGCGGTTGCACTGAAGGCCACCGATCCCCACAGGGATTGGATGGCGAAGGTTGTGGAAGAGTTCAACGCCTACGACCGGACGAAGGTCTTCTTCATTCCTCCCGAATAGCCCCCAGTCGTCATCCACGAGCAAAGGTGGTTCCGCTGCTGTTGTCTCCATGCTTTTCCCAGCTCAAAACCGCGCTAGCTTTGGCTTTGGTCGACCATCGATGAAAACCCTTCCCTTCGTTGTCGCGATCTTCGTGGGCATCACCGCCACGGCTGCCGAGGTCGAGGTGCGCTCGCCCGAGGAGCTCCGCGCCGCGCTCGCGAAGCTCGCCGACGGCGACACCTTGCGCATCGGGCCGGGGGAGTATCCGGGCGGCCATCAGGTCAGAGGCATCGCGAACCTGACCATCACCGCGCTCGATCCCGACGATCCTCCCGAATTCGTCGGCGGGGCCAACGCGTGGCAGTTCTCCCGCTGCGAGAACCTCTCCGCGAGCCATCTGCGGATGCGCGGCCAGACGGGCAACGGGATCAATCTCGACGACGGCGGTGACCGGGAGAATCCGGTCGGCGGCACGACCCTCGCCCATCTCGAAATCCGGGACATCGGTCCGGCGGGCAACCACGACGGGATCAAGGCCTCGGGTCTCGCCGGACTGACGATCCGCGACTGCCTCGTCGAGGGATGGGGTGGGCAGGGGATCGATCTGGTCGGCTGCCACCGTTCGCTCATCGCGGGCTGCCGCTTCGTCGGGAAGGAGGGCTTCACCGCGAGCGCCGGAGTCCAGATCAAGGGTGGCAGTTCGGACGTGACGGTGGAGAACTGCCATTTCCAAAACGCGGGCCAGCGTGCGCTCAACCTCGGAGGCTCGACCGGGTCCGACTATTTCCGTCCACCGGGCGCGAAGCACGAGGCGGCCCGGCTCGTCGCGCGCGGCAACACGATCGAAGGGAGCCTGTGCGCCGCCGCCTTCGTCGGGGTGGACGGCGCGGAGTTCGCCGGCAACACCATCCTCTTTCCCGAGCGGTGGATCTTCCGCATTCTCCAGGAGACGACCG
>CAYSZN010000541.1:0-3055 GCA_964435425.1 uncultured Akkermansia sp.
GCGGTCTCGCGGGCGAGCTGGGTCTTCAGTTCGGGCACCTCGTGGTAGCGGCCTTCGGCGATCGCCTTGGCGACGAGGTCGTTGAGGAAGAGCTCGCGCTCGGCGATCTTCGCCTTGTACTTGTCCGAGAGGGCGGCGAGCTCGGCTTTCTGCGCATCGCTCAGCGCTTGAATCGGCTCGGTCTGGCCGAAGCGCTCCATGGCGCGTTCGTAGGCGCTTTTCATCGTGGGGGATCAGGCTTCGGGCTCCTTGGCCGCGGCTTTCTTCGCCGACGCCTTCTTCTTCGGCGCTTCGGCGGCGGGGGCTTCCTCCTCGGCGGACGCTTCGGGAGCCGGGGTGGCCGGAGCAGCCGGGGCGGCGGCTCCGATCTGGAGCTCCGGGGTGCCCGCGATGAGCTCGGCCAGCTCCGGCCAGCCTCCGGTCTGCTGGAGCTGGAAGATGTGGAGGTAGATGGCCACGATCTCGGGATCGAACTGCTTCAGCAGGCCCGCCACGGTGCTCTTGAGCTTCTTGGCGTCGAAGGTCTCGGGAATGTCCTCGGCCGCGCCTTCGCCGTCGTGCTCGATTCCGAGCCCGTCGAGGAAGCCGGTCAGCAGGCCGGTGTGGCCCTTGAGGAGCCAGAGCTGCAGCACCTGGGCGGCGATCTCGGAGCAGCCGCGCAGCTTCACGTTCTTCAGCATCCAGTCGATCTGCTCGGCGACGGGCTTGCGCTGGACGAAGACGGGGCGCAGCCTGCGCTCCTTCGCGATGGAGGAGACGGTCGCCTTGTAGACCTCGCGCTGTTCGTCGCGAAGATAGCGGAAGACGGAAAGCGCCGTCTCCGGTTTCATGTCCTGGAAGAGCTCGTAGGCCTGTTTCATCGAAGGATTGGGGTAATTGCCTAAGAAATCCGAAATATCCGGCTTCTCAAGCGCCATTTTGCCCTCGATGCGGAGAAGATGTGGCGTTCCCGGAAGGGGGTGGAACCCTCTGTCGAAGGCGTCGGGCATGGATTCGGCGCCGCACCGCGCGTTCCACCCCGTCGCGCTGCCACGAGTCCCCTCCAGCTTGTCCATCCCTTCCGGGAACTGACGCCGGTTTTCTTTCGCGGTTCATTTCCCTCCTCCATTGGCTTTCCTGCCACCCTTCGCTCCACGCACATTATCCCGCTTCTCCGCTGTTATGGCTCTGACTTCTGCCGGGCTTCCTTGTGGAGATCCTGTCCCGGCGGAATCGGATTCTTTCCTTTCCATTGCTTCCCACTCCACCTCGCGATGACGCAGTTGCTTCAAGCGCCCATAGGCCCAGTGGCAGCCCACGGCGGGGCCTCCCACCCCAGAAGAGGCCGCGGCGCGACCGCGCACCAGCCCCGAGCGGCCCGCCCGGGAAGAGCGTCGTTCGGACGCGCAGCCCTGCCCTTGCCTCGCGGCAAGAACATCCATCGCAATGTCCAGCACCTGCCTCCTCGATCCCGCCATCCCCGCGCCCGTCGAAATGGAGTATGGAAACCGAGCGATGCACCTGCTCCACCCCACTCTCCTGACCGCCACCGTCCTCCTCGCGTCCTCCCTTCTCGCCGGAGACGACTCGCCCTTGCCCCCGCGCCTGAGTCCCCTCTTTGCTCCGCCTGCCGAATTCGCCGACGACCTTGGCGGGTTCCGTTCCCCGCTGACGTTCGAAAACGGCGACGAAGTCCGGAGCGCCGAGGACTGGGCGAAGCGATGCGAGGAGATCCGCGCCCTCTGGCACGAACGGATGGGAGCCTGGCCGCCCTTGATCACCGAACCGGTCGTGGAGACACTCGAATCGGTGAAGCTGGAGGGCTTCACCCGCCACCACGTCCGCTTCCTCTGGACGCCGGAACAGAAGACGACCGGCTATCTCTTCGTCCCTGACAAAGCCGCCGAAAGCCCCCGGCCCGCCGTCCTGACCGTCTTCTACGAACCGGAAACCGCCGCCGGCATCGACGGCAAGCCCTACCGCGACTTCGCCTACCAGCTCGCGAAGCGCGGCTTTGTGACGCTTTCCATCGGCACGACCGAGACCACCGAGTCGAAAGAGTATTCCCTCTACTGGCCCTCGATCGGGGCCGCCGAGGTGCAGCCCCTCTCCATGCTGGCCTATGCGGCGGCGAACGCCTGGCACGTCCTCGCGTCGCGGCCCGAGGTCGATCCCGGGCGCATCGGCGTCACGGGACATTCCTACGGGGGGAAATGGTCCATGTTCGCGTCGTGCCTCTTCGAGAAATTCGCCTGCGCCGCCTGGTCCGATCCCGGCATCGTCTTCGACGTCCGGCCCAGCGTGAACTACTGGGAGCCCTGGTATCTCGGCTACCATCCCAAGCCTTGGCGCAAGCGTGGTGTGCCGGACGCGGCAAATCCGGCCCACGGCCTCTATCCGAAGCTCCTCGAGGAAGGCCGCGACCTGCACGAGCTGCACGCCCTCATGGCCCCGCGCCCCTTCCTCGTCTCCGCCGGCAGCGAGGACCCCGTCCACCGCTGGCAGGCCTTGAACCACAGCATCGCCGTGAACCGTCTCCTCGGCCACGAAAACCGTGTCGCCATGCACAACCGCCCTGAGCACAGCCCGGATGCCGAGTCGAACGAGATTCTCTATGCCTTCTTCGAGCATTTTCTGAGGCCGTGAGTGACGAAATCCAGACCGCGATCCGTATCATGGCGCTTCCAGCCCATGCCTTTCGGTGGAGGATACGGTCGGACAGGAACCATTGACGGTTGCTGAAACAACAGCGTCCTCCCCTCCGAATGCATCGGCAAGATGCCGATGCCACATCCCGCTGGCGCAAACCCGACCCGACCGGGTCTTGTCGGCCATGCAACCCTCTTCCATCTTGGCGGGATGACTTCCACCCGCCGCTCCTTTTTGAAACGCTCCGGCGCCGCCCTGATCGGCGCGTCCGCCGCTCCCGCGATCCTTTCCTCCGCCTCGCCGAACCGCAAGCTCGCCCTCGCCTGTGTCGGCGTCGGCGGCAAAGGCTGGAGCGACATGCTCGAACTCGCTCCCGGCAACGAGATCGTCGCGGTCTGCGACATCGACGAGACCCGCCTCGCCAAGG
>CAYSZN010000542.1:0-3052 GCA_964435425.1 uncultured Akkermansia sp.
GCCGCTTCCTCGAGGTGCTCGGCTCCTCGCTGAAAAGCAGCGGCCTCGGGGAGCAAGGTTCGCCGCTCCCCCTGATCCGGTGGCAGCCCGCGGAGGACGGCAGCTCGGCGAAGGTCCAGCTCCTCGGTCTCCTCCTCGCCGACGAGGAGTGCTTCGAGGAGTTCTGCCGCAACCATTCGGACGACCTCGGTTTCATCTTCGAGGATTCGGAAGTCCAGGCCCACGGCGTGCGCGAGGCCGTCACCGCCCTCGTCCTCCTCGGCGTTACCCTCGGCTCCGCCACCAAGGCCGACGCCGGCATCTTCAAGAGTCCCCCGAAGGGCAAGGCGATGCGCATCCAGCAGCTTTCGCAGAAGTCGACGGTGCGCCAGGCCAAGGCTCCGGTCCAGACGTCGCAGTCCGGCTGGATGGACGTCCACCGCGACGCCTACATCAACCACGATCTCCTCGCCGCGAGGAAGGACGGCCAGAAGAAGATCGTCGTCGACGTCTCGAAGCAGCGCGCCTACCTGCTCGTCGACGGCAACATCGCCATCGACACCGCTGTCTCCACCGCCCGTTCGGGGAAATACACGCCCCGTGGCGAGTTCAAGATCACGGAGCGGGTCAAGACGGGCAAGACCTCCACGATCTACGGCTGCGCCCTTCCCTACTGGCAGCGCCTCGACCAGAGCGCCATCGGTCTGCATATCGGCGACTTGCCGGGCTACCCTGCCTCTGCCGGCTGCATCCGCCTGCCCGAATCGATCGCCCCGATCCTCTTCGAGAACACCGCCAGCGGCGTGTCGGTGCAGATCGTTGATTCGTGGAGCGGCCCCGCCCCCGGCGCGCCCCTGATCGTGGCGCAGGTGGTGCCGCAGCAGGCGGGTGGTTGAGCGGCGGCGGTTTGCCGCGAAAATCCGAAGCTTGGAAAGGAGGGGGACTTTTCAAGTCCCCTTCGTTGGACCGGCCCCATGCTTCCGCCCACGGGGACTTGAAAAGTCCCCCTCCTTTCGATCCGTCCTCGCCGCAGCGATCGTGCGATCGACGCGATCGCGCGGACCGGTTTCACGCGAACCCGGTCTCGACACGGACAGCGCCCTGATCCTCCCTTCGGGACCAGGAATCCCGATGTCCATGCGCTGCCGTCTCCTCCGTCTTTGCCTTGTTCTCCTTTGCGGCAGTTCCATCCTCGCCCAAGGACAGGTGGTGGAGCGGCGACTGACGCCGGTTTGGATGGAGGGCTCGGCGCGCTACGAGATTTCCTTCGAGCACCGCGAGTCGCTCCTGATGGCCATTCTGCTGGTGGCGGCAGACCGCGAAATTGTGGTGGAGGTGAACGGGGAGACGGTCGGAGGCGCGGACGATCTGGCCAAGGCCGCGAGCCACGAGATCACGAAACGGCTTCGCGCCGGAGCGAACAGGGTTGCCTTGGTGGCCAAAGAGGGTGGACCGGTCCGGGTGGCGGCGTTGCTGGAGCTGAACGGCGATCTCCCGCCGAGCCGCTGGGTGGCGTCGGGACCGGACTGGACGGCTCCCGGCGGCAAGCTCTCGTTGGGAGGTGCGGTGGACGCCGATCCGGCGGCGAATCCCTTCGATCCGACCAAGGTCGCGGATGCCTACAGCAGTTGGAAGCTGGCCCGGCCCGGCGAGCAGAGCACCGCCACCGATCCGGCGGGCTTCACCCTGCCGTCGGGCTTCCGGGTGGAGCTGGTCCGCTCGGCGGGTGCAGACGAGGATTCCTGGGTGGCGATGGCCTTCGATCCCGAGGGACGGATCACCATCGCGAAGGAGAAGCGCGGCCTGCTGCGTATCGATCCGGACGGTGGAACGGAGCTCGTCGAGGACAGCCTCCTAGAATGTCGCGGTCTCCTCTACGCGGAGGGATCGCTCTACGCACATGCCAACAACAGCAAGGTGCTGGTGCGGCTGCGCGATCCGGACGGCGACGGTGTCTTCGAGGAGAAGACCGAGCTGCTGCGCACCGAGGGCGGCGTCGGTCACGGTCGCAACCATGTCAGGCTCGGTCCCGACGGTCATCTCTGGATCGCTCTCGGGAACAACGCGCGTCTCGCGGAGGGGATTTCACCCAGCTCGCCCCTGCGGCATTTCGCCGACGACCAGGTCCTGCCGAATCCCTGGGACCCCGCCATGTTCGACGGAGACGTGGAGCTGCCCGCCGGCCACCTCCTGCGCATGAGCCTCGACGGTGGACTCGTCGAGCTCGTCGCTGGCGGGATGCGCAATCCCCTCGACCTCGCCTTCAACCGGGAGGGCGAGCCTTTCACCTTCGACGCCGATATGGAGTGGGATATCCGCACTCCTTGGTATATGCCGAACCGCGTGCTGCATCTCGTCTCCGGGGCCGACTTCGGCTGGCGGCGCGGCACGGGGCGTTTCCCGGCGCGTTATGTGGACACCCTGCCGAGTGTGGTGGACATCGGGCTCGGCTCGCCCACGGCGGTCTTCTTCGGTTACGGTGGCCGCATGCCGGAGCGCTACGCCGAGGCCTTCTTCATCTGCGACTGGGCCTACGGACGCATCCTCGCGGTGCATCTGCGTCCCGAGGGGGCCAGCTACGCCGCCGAGACGGAGACCTTTATCGCCGGTCGTCCCCTGAACGTGACCGACGGCTGCATCGGGCCGGATGGCGCCCTCTGGTTCCTCACCGGCGGACGGGGCACCCAGAGCGGTCTCTACCGGGTCAGCTACGAAGAGGCGAGGGAACCGCCGCCTCCGGCTCCGGTCGAAAATCCGCTGCACGATCTCCGGCGTCGGCTCGAGACCCATCATCGAGGCGTCGCGGCGGACCGGGTCGACGAGGCGCTGGCGTTGATTCTGCCGAATCTCGATCACGACGACCGCTTCATCCGGCACGCCGCCCGCGTCGCGTTGGAGCGTATCCCCGCCGAGGCGTGGCAGGACCGCCTGCTGGAGCAAGCGGACGGCTGGCCCGTCCTCCTCGGCGCGCTCGCCCTCGCTCGAACGGGAAAGGACGAGGCAGCTCCGGCGGTCTTCGACCGCCTTCTCCGTCTCCGCTGGGAATCGCTCGACGAAGAGCGCCGCCTCGCCG
>CAYSZN010000543.1:0-3038 GCA_964435425.1 uncultured Akkermansia sp.
CTACGCCCAGCTCATCGGCGGCGGCCCCCAGCCGGAACGGGCGCGCTGGATCGAAGGCGTCGCCGACCGCAGCCAACTGACCCTCACGACCCGGAATCTGCAGGGCGAGACGACGCACCAGGTGTCGTTCCCGCCGCTGGCCTGAGGCACAGCCCGTCGGTTTTGTGATTTTGGATTTGCAGTCCTTTCCCCACCGCCCCTATCGTTCCCCGTTGACTCCTCCTCCCCGTTCTCCATGACTCCCTCCCCCCGCACCCTCACCCGCCTTCTCCTCCTGCTCGGCATCCCCGCCCTCGCCGCCGCCGACCCGGTCGAACGCGACATCGTCGTCTACGGTGGCACCAGCGCCGGGATCGTCGCGGGCATCCAAGCGAAGGCGATGGGCAAAACCGTCACCGTCATCGAGCCAACCTCCCGCGAGGGCGGTCTCACCACCGGAGGGCTCGGGCAAACGGACATCGGCAACAAGCAGGTCATCGGCGGGCTCTCCCGCGAGTTCTACCACCGTATCGCCAAACATTACGCCGATCCCACCGCGTGGAAATGGCAGAAGCGCGAGGAATTCAGGGATTCGGGCCAGAGCCGCACAGATAAAGGCGAGGAGACAATGTGGACCTTCGAACCGTCGGCCGCCCTGAAAATCTACCGCGACTGGATCGCCGAGACCGGCCTTGAACTGGTCTTCAACGAGCGGCTTGATCGCGAGAAGGGCGTCGTCGTCGAAAACGGTCGCATCGTCTCCATCGCGATGGAATCGGGCCGCGTCTTCACCGGAAAGATGTTCCTCGATGCCACCTACGAAGGCGACCTGCTGGCCGCGGCGGGAGTCAGCTACACCGTCGGACGCGAGGCCAACGCCCAATACGGTGAGACTCTCAACGGCGTGCAGACGGCGATGGCGCGGCACCACCAGTTCGTGAAGGGTGTCGATCCCTATGTCGAAAAGGGAAATCCGGCGAGCGGCCTGCTTCCCTTCATCGATCCTGCCGGACCAGGCGAGGAGGGCGCGGGCGACCACCGCGTCCAAGCCTACTGCTTCCGCATGTGCCTCACCGACCATCCCGACAACCGCATCCCCTTCGCCAAGCCCGAAGGCTATCAGGAGCAATGGTATGAACTCCTTCTCCGCAACTACGAGGCTGGCGAGGCCCGCGTGCCGTGGATCAACTCCTCCATGCCCAACCGCAAGACCGACACGAACAACAACTTCGGCTTCTCCACCGACTTCATCGGTCAAAACTACGACTACCCCGAAGCCACCTACGCCGAGCGCGAGGCCATCGTAGCGCGGCACCGCCTCTACCAGCAGGGCCTCGTCTGGACCCTCGCCAACCACCCGCGCATGCCGGAATCCATCCGCGAGCAGGTCTCGCAATGGGGCATGTCGAAGGACGAATTCACCGAAGGCAAAGGCTGGCAGGAGCAGCTCTACATCCGCGAGGCGCGGCGCATGGTCTCCGGCTTCGTCATGACGCAGAACCACTGCCAGCACCGCGAGCCGGTCGAGCGCTCCGTCGGCATGGGCGCCTACACCATGGACTCGCACCACGTCCAGCGGCATGTCGACGCGGACGGCCATGTCCGCAACGAGGGCGACGTGCAGGTCGGCGGCTTCCCCCCCTACCCCATCGCCTACGATGCCATCGTACCAAAACGCGGCGAATGCGCCAACCTCCTCGTGCCCATATGCCTCTCCTCGACGCACATGGCCTTCGGCTCGATCCGCATGGAACCCGTCTTCATGGTCCTCGCCCAATCCGCCGCCACCGCCGCTAGCCTCGCCATCGATGCGGATGTCGCCGTGCAGGACATCGACTACGACGCCCTGCGCGCCCGGCTCGAAGCCGACGGGCAGATCCTCGACTACACCGCCCCGCCCCGGTCCACCGAGCATTTCACCCAGCTCGACAAGCTCGACGGCATCGTCGTCGACGACACTGCGGCGAAGCGCACCGGGTTCTGGCAACCCTCCGCCCTCGCCAGCGGGATCCACCACGGCTGCCTTCACGACGACAACGCCCGCGACGGCAAGGCCTCCGCCACCTTCGCCGCCACCCTGCCCTCCCCCGGCGTCTACGAGGTGCAGGTCGCGTGGGTCCAAAACGCGAACCGGGCCACCAACGTGCCCGTCCGCATCGAGCACGCCGACGGAACCGCCGAGGCACACGTGAACCAGCGCGAGCAGCCCGCGATCGACAAGCATTTCGGCAGCGTCGGGAAATTCCGCTTCGCCGAAACAGGCACGGTCACGATCTCGAACCACGACACCGACGGATATGTCATCATCGACGCGGTGCGGTGGGTGAAGGTGGAGTGACGCCTGCGGGCTCCGGTCACCCTGCCTCGTTCCATTCAAGGCCGCCGGGCAGGTTGAAGCCCGCGTATTCGAGGTGAAGGACGCGCCGGTGCGACACGCTCGTCGCCCGGCCGGAGGCATGGAGGAGCAAGGGCCGCATCAGCAGGGCATCGCCCTTCGCGGCGGAGCAGAGATGCTCGGGGATCGCAGCGCGCCATTCCCGGATCCGCTCCGCCGATAGCCGTCCCTCGCGATGGGTGCCGGGCAGGACGCGGAGGGCGCCGTTCGATTCGTCGGCGGCGTCGAGATGCAGCCGGACCGTCAGCATCCGTTCCAGATATTCGACCGACGGCTGCACATGCGGGATTCCCTCCTTCACGCTCCACGGACCGAAGCCCGGACAATCCCTTCTCTCCCGGACGGCCAAGGTGAGGTCCTGATGCCACGGCACCAGCCAGTTCGACTCGGGCGATTTGTCGAAGTAGATGGCGCGGACCGGCAACGGTTCGGCTGGGAGGTGGGGACGGACGAGATCGAGCACCTTCGTCGACCGCGCCAAGACCGCCACCGCCGGAGCAGCCAGCACCCCGCGGCGTCCGGCTCCCTCGGCATCGCCCAGCCCGGCGAGCAAGGCCAGGCATTCCTCCGCATCGAGGATTCCCGGAAGCATCGCGAATCCGCAGCGTTTGATCGAAACCGGCATGGGGTGCCAGGGCAAAGAGGGTCGAACGGCAGACCCAAC
>CAYSZN010000544.1:0-3035 GCA_964435425.1 uncultured Akkermansia sp.
CAAAAGCACTGCGGTTCAGCAGCACATCGAGCAGGATGTTGGTGTCGAGGAAAGCACGCATGACCGCTCAGCCAGAGATGCCGAACTTGGTGACGCAGTAGTCCATCCGCACGTCATCGACCGTCTCGCCAGCGTCCAGCTTCACCGCACCTCGGGCCGACTTCAGCCATTCCCCGGCGCTTCCGCCCGTCTGCGGCTCCGATCCCAAAGCCTCCTGCAGGATGGCGAGATGCTCCTCCGGCACGGATCGCCCATGCCGATCCGCACGGCTTGCCAATTTCGCGAGCAGGTCCGGCTCGACCTCTTCGATGAGCAACTGGGACATAGCCTTATTTTGCGCCATATTCTTCCCCGAGTCAATTCTCCTAGATCGTGGGAAAGGAGGGGGACTTTCCAAGTCCCCTTGGCAACAAGCGGGACTTGAAAAGTCCCGCTCCTTTTGCAACAAAAAAGCCCGGCCCCCTTTCGGGAACCGGGCTTTTCGAAATCGCGTGGCACCCGCTCAGGCAGCCACTTCCTCGCCCACGGCGAAGCGGTGGAAGCGGGTCACGGTGACGGTGTCGCCGCTCGCCTTGGAAATCTCGTCGAGGAGGGCTTGGATGGTCTTGTCGTTGTCCTTGATGAAGGGCTGGTCGAGGAGGCAGTGGATGGAGTAGAACTTGCCCAGCTTGCCGTCGATGATCTTCTCGATGATCTCGGCGGGCTTGCCCTTCATCTGCTCGCGGAAGATGTCCTTCTCGGCCTCGACCTTGTCGGAGGGGACCTCGTCGCGGCGCACACAGATCGGATGCGCGGCGGCGATGTGCATGCCGAGATCCTTGAGGAGGTCGGCAAAGGCCTGGCTGGAGGCGGTTTCGGCCTTGCCGGCGGACAGTTCGACGAGCACGCCGACGCGGCCGGCCATGTGGATGTAGGAGCCCGCGGCGCCTTCTCCGGGAAGCTCGTATTTGGCGAAGCGGCCGAGGCCCATGTTCTCGCCGAGCTGGCCGACTTTCGCCTTGATGAAGACTTCCAGAGTCTGCGAGGGATCGCCAGCGAGCGGCTGGGCGAGGAGCTCGGGCAGGGTCGCGACGGTGGGGCTGGCGGCGATGTGGTCGATGATCGCATCGACGAACTCGCGGAACTTCTCGTTCTTCGCGACGAAGTCGGTCTCGCAGTTCACTTCGACGAGGACGCCGCCCTTGCCTCCATCGAGAATGCGGGAGGCGACGACGCCCTCCTTGGCGACGCGGTCGGCCTTCGTGTCGGCGTCGGCGATGCCCTTCTTGCGGAGGATCGTCTCGGCGGCCTCGAGGTCGCCGTCCGCCTCGACGAGGGCGGCCTTGCAGTCCATCATGCCCGCGTTCGTCTTGTCGCGGAGAGTCTTGATCAGTTCAACGGTGATTTGAGCCATAATAAGCGGTGTGCGTGTTCGTTATCTGGATTTCTGGAATCCCGCAAACGGGATTCCGTGGCAAAACGGTGAAGCGAGGGGAGAGGGCCCCACCTCCACGGACGCAGGACCACCGCCGGAATGGCGGCCAATCACCCGACGACCGGCAGGACCGGGTCGATGAGCTTCTTGAGGACGACCCGGATGGAGCGGATCGCGTCGTCGTTGGAGACGATGGGATAGTCGATCACGTCCGGGTCGGCGTTGGAGTCCACCATCGCGACGATGGGGATGCGCAGCTTGCGGGCCTCGTTGACGGCATTGTATTCGCGGGCGGAATCGACCACGACCATGGCGTCGGGGATGCGGTCCATGTGGCGAATGCCGACGAGGCGGAGGTGCAGCTTGTCGCGCTCGCGGTTGAGGGAGGCGAGCTCCTTCTTGCTCATCTTCTTGAAGTCGGGCGACTTCTGGAGATTCTCGAGCGACTCCATGCGGCCGACGCTCTTGCGCACGGTGGGGAGGTTTGTGAGGATGCCGCCGAGCCAGCGGTGGTTGACGTAGTATTGGCCCGTGGCCTCGGCGGCCTCGCGGACGGCGTCCTGCGCCTGGCGCTTGCAGCCGACGAAGAGGACCTTCTTGCCGCGCGAGACGATGTCGCGCAGGAATTCGCCGGCGACGTCGAGCTGCTCGGTGGTCTTGGCGAGGTTGATGACGTGGACGTTGTGGCGCTCGCCCAGGATGTAGGGGCGCATTCTCGGGTTCCACTTGCGGGACTGGTGTCCGAAGTGGACGCCGGCTTCGATGAGCTCGTTGATGAGTTCGCTGGACATGTCAGGGGTGGCTGTCTTTTGGCAGAGAGCCGGTGGGGTTGAAAAGCGCCATCATTCGGGTTTCGCTCCCGGGGCCGGAGGGCCTTCGCTTTTCGGTGGTTGGGGGGATGGCCGGGAGCGGGCGGTATTAACGGCGGAAACTGGGGAAAAGCAAGGGGTAAGATTGGGTACCTCTCTTACTCTTTACTCCCCTACTCCTTACTCTTACTCCCGGCCATGCAGGCGAGGAGTAAGAGTAAGAGTAAGAGTAAGGAGTATGAGTAGGAGATGGTCGATCAAGCCAGCTCAGCCATCAGATCCTCGGCGGCCTCGTCTTCACCAGACTCGAGGTCCTCGGCGACGGCGTGCTCGACGACACCGAGGTTGCGGGTCGTGTGGAAGCCGGTGCCGGCGGGGATGAGGTGGCCCATGATGACGTTCTCCTTGAAGCCGCGCAGGTAGTCGATGCGTCCGAGGGTGGACGCCTCGGTGAGCACCCGCGTGGTGTCCTGGAAGGAGGCGGCGGAGATGAAGGAGTCGGTTTCCAACGACGCCTTGGTGATCCCGAGAAGGACGGGCTCGCCCTCGGCGGGCTTGCCGCCCTGCTCGATCATGTCCGCGTTGATGGCCTCGAAGGTCGTCTTCTCGATCTGGTCGCCCCAGAGGAACTGGGTGTCGCCCGGATCGGTGATACGAACCTTGCGGAGCATCTGGCGGATGATGATCTCGATGTGCTTGTCGTTGATCTCCACCCCTTGGAGGCGGTAGACGTCCTGGACCTCGGAGACGAGGTGCTCCATGAGGGCGTGGGGGCCGAGGATGTCGAGGATCTCGTGCGGAGCGACGGCGCC
>CAYSZN010000545.1:0-3035 GCA_964435425.1 uncultured Akkermansia sp.
ATGCTCACCGGCCCCGTCACCATCCTGCAATGGAGCTTTGTCAGGGACGACCAGCCGCGCTCCGTCACCACCCACCAGATCGGCCTCGCCATCCGCGACGAGGTCGTCGACCTCGAGAAGGCAGGCATCGCCGCCATCCAGATCGACGAGCCCGCCATCCGCGAGGGCCTGCCCCTGCGCCGCGCCGACTGGCAGAGCTACCTCGACTGGGCCGTGAAGGGCTTCCGTCTCAGCGCCAGCGGTGTGCAGGACGACACCCAGATCCACACCCACATGTGCTACTCCGAGTTCAACGACATCATCGCCGCCATCGCCGACATGGACGCCGACGTCATCACCATCGAGACCTCGCGCTCGAACATGGAGCTGCTCGACGCCTTCGTCGGCTTCCAGTATCCTAACGAGATCGGGCCCGGCGTCTACGACATCCACTCCCCCCGCGTGCCCGCCGAGAAGGAGATGGTCAAGCTGATGAAGAAGGCCGAGGCCGTGCTGCCGCGCCGCAACCTCTGGGTGAACCCCGACTGCGGCCTCAAGACCCGCGGCTGGGAGGAGGTGAAGCCCTCCCTCCTCCACATGGTCGCCGCCGCCAAGGCCCTGCGCGCCTCGCAGCCCGTCGGCGCATGAGTCCACCTGATGTAGCATGGGCTTCCAGCCCATGCACCGCGTTAGGACGCCGAACACCGAAACATTATCGCATCAGAGCGAACGCAGGTCAGGAGCCTTCGGAGTCTTCCCACGATGCATGGGCTGGAAGCCCATGCTACAGTCAACCCTGTCGGGTCCCCGACCGAACCCTCTCAAACCCGCATCCCCCCAATCCCTTCCTGACATGTCCACACCCCTGCTCGACTACCTCGCCAAGACCGCGCCCGACCAAATCGACAACGCCACCGTCGCCTACCTCGCCAACCTCACCGAAGTCGCGAAAGTCTCCCCCGGCATCGCGAAGTCCGTCGTGCAGGAGCTCGCCGACCAGCGCCGCCACCTCAAGCTCATCGCCAGCGAGAACTACTGCTCCCTCTCCACCCAGCTCGCGATGGGCAACCTGCTCACCGACAAGTACGCCGAGGGCTACGTTTTCTCCCGCTTCTACGCCGGCTGCGACAACATCGACGCCATCGAGGCCGAGGCCTGCGAGCAGGCGAAGAAGCTCTTCGGCGTCGAGCACGCCTACGTCCAGCCGCACAGCGGAGCCGACGCGAACCTCGTCGCCTACTGGGCCATCCTCAGCACCCGCGTCGTCACCCCCGCCCTCGCCGAACGGGGCGAGACCAATCCCGCCAACCTCTCCGTCGAGGACTGGAACGCCGTCCGCGAGATCACCGGACGGCAGCGCCTCCTCGGGCTGGACTACTATTCCGGCGGCCACCTCACCCACGGCTACCGGCACAATCTCTCCGCCCAGATGTTCGAGGCGCATTCCTACCAAGTCGACAAAGCCACCGGCCTCCTCGACTACGACGCCATCGAGCGGCAGGCCCTCGAACTGAAGCCGCTCATCCTCCTCGCCGGATACAGCGCCTATCCGCGCAAGATCGACTTCCGCCGCATGAGGGAGATCGCCGACAAGGCCGGGTCCGTCCTCATGGTCGACATGGCGCACTTCGCCGGACTCGTCGCGGGCAAGGTCTTCGCCGGCGACTTCGATCCCTGCGCCCACGCCCACGTCGTCACCACCACCACCCACAAGACCCTGCGCGGCCCGCGCGGCGGAGCCGTCCTCTGCACCAAGGAGTTCGCCGAAGCCGTCGACAAAGGCTGCCCCATGGTGCTCGGCGGACCGCTGCCCCACGTCATGGCCGCCAAGGCCGTCGCCTTCGCCGAGGCCAACACGCCGGAGTTCCAGACCTACGCGCAGAGCATCGCCGCCAACGCCGCCGCCCTCGCCGAGGCCTGTCTCGCCGAAGGCATGACCGTGCCCACCCGCGGCACCGACAACCACCTGCTCCTCGTCGACGTGCGCGGCTTCGGCCTCAACGGACGGCAGGCCGAGAGCGCCCTGCGCCGCGCCGGATTCACCCTCAACCGGAACTCCCTGCCCTTCGACCCCAACGGCCCTTGGTACACCAGCGGCCTCCGCGTCGGCACCCCCGCCGTCACCACCCTCGGCATGGGACCCGGGGAGATGAAGGAGATCGCCGCCGTCATGGAGCTCGTCCTCTCCAACACCCGGCCCGAGACCGTGAAGAAAGTCGGGCAGCCCGACACCCCGAGCAAGGCCAAGTTCACCATCGACCCTGCCGCCGAGAAGGAAGCCCGCGAGCGCATCGACGCCCTCCTCGCCCGCTTCCCCGTCTATCCGAATCTGGACATCGAGGCGCTGAAGGCGTTTTTGGGATGAGGGATAGGGGATAAGCGATCCGCGATCGGTCACCGGGAACGAAGAACCAAGAACAAGGAACGAAGAACAAAAGAGATGCACATCCTCGACCACATCGCCCGGTCCGGCGGACCCACGCTCTCCTTCGAGTTCTTCCCGGCGAAGACCGACGAAGCCCGCGGAAAGCTGCATGACGCGATCAACGAGCTCGCCGCGGCGAACCCCGCCTTCGTCAGCCTCACCTACGGAGCGGGTGGCTCCACCCGCGACGCCACCCGTGCGCTCGTGAAGCACGTCAGGGAAAACACCGCGCTCGATCCCGTCCCCCACTTCACCTGCGTGAACCACCGCGAGGAGGACATCGACGCCATCCTCCGCGACTACGCCGCGCTCGGCGTCGGCAACATCCTCGCCCTGCGCGGCGACGCCCCCCGCGACCGTCCCGACCACGACCACGGTCTCGACTACTGCTGCCACGCCTCCGACCTCGTCCGCCACATCCGGCGCTTCAATGCCGACGGCGAACATCCCGACCCGCGCGGCTTCGGCATCGGCGTCGCCGGCTTTCCCGAAGGCCACCCCGCCACGCCCAACCGCCTGCTGGAGATCGACCATCTCAAGGCCAAGGTCGATGCCGGAGCCGACTACATCTGCACCCAGCTCTTCTTCGACAACCGCGACTTCCACGACTTCGTCGAGCGCTGCGACCTCG
>CAYSZN010000546.1:0-3034 GCA_964435425.1 uncultured Akkermansia sp.
GGTCCAAATCTCCATTCAACGAAGTAGGATTTCGCCGATTGGATCGCCCCTTCTCTCCCTCCGATTTCACTTGCAAAGCTGACATTGGCCCGGTAGTTAAGCAATCTTGACCATTCTGGTACCAATGAAAATTCGTCGATTGCTTCTCGTCTTCGTTGCTCTCGCTCCGCTGTTCGCCTTCACCGGCTGCGTTTCCTCCAGAGGCGGTGGTGCCACTTCGGGCGGAGGCAGTTCTATCGGCGACACCGCCCGCTACCTCGCGGGTCTGCCGGGGAGCCCCCGCGGCGACCTCGCTCTGCCGCGCAGCTCGCCCGAGTGGAAGTCGCACGCCGTCCGCATGGACACGCTCTGGACGCGGCAGTCAGGACGGCAGAGCCACATCCGCGGCTTCCGCAAGGAGATCGGCGGACTGAGCTCGCCCGGCGTCCTCTTCTATCCCTTCGGCGGTCCCGACTACCTGCACGCCAGCTCCCTCTTCCCCGGCGCGAACACCTACATCCTCGTCGGCCTCGAAGGCGTCGAGCCCATGCCCGAGCTCTCCTCCCTCTCCGCCCCCGAGCTCGCCAGAGGGCTCGGCGGAGTCGCCAACGCCCTCCGCACCGTCACCGACGCCAGC
This sequence comes from uncultured Akkermansia sp., assembly GCA_964435425.1. GTDB lineage: Bacteria > Verrucomicrobiota > Verrucomicrobiia > Verrucomicrobiales > DEV007 > Arctic95D-9. The sequence goes on from CAYSZN010000546.1 coordinate 617, forward strand.
TATTTCGTCACCACCGAGATGCGGGCCGATCTCTCCAGCACCTCCTTGCGTGGCACGCTCCCGCTGCTCCTCGCCCAGATTGCGCGGGACGGGAAGACCGTCTCCTCCGTCGAAGCGGTCGGCCTCGATTCCGCCGGGCACCTCGTCTCCCGCAGCGCCGGAGCCTCCTGCCCCGGCTGGCACATCCGGGCCGGAGGCAAGAGCATCCTCTACTTCCAGGAGGACCTCTCCAACGGAGGCCTCGGCGACCGGCGTCTCCTGAAGTTCGTCTCCTCGAAGGGCGCGCCCGTCACCTTCGTGAAGAGCGCCAGCTACCTCATGCACCGGAGCAACTTCTCGACGATCCGCGACTACATCGTGAACTCCTCGCGCGGTCTCGTGCAGTGCCCCTCGGGCGTGCCCTACCGGTATCTGAGGGACGCGGGCTGGAACCTGAAGCTGCACGGCAACTACCAGGGCGCGAAATCCCCCTTCACCGAATATGCCCAGCCCGACCTCGTCGCGGCCTACGCGAACGGAACGCATCCGGTGAAGCCGATGACCTTCGGATTCGGCTACCTCTACGATCCGAGGAGCACCTGCATGATTGTCGGCCACCGCTGATCCGGCTACCTTGCGGGGATGAAGCTCGCGAGAATGCCGGACGGGAGCCCGGAGATCTTTTTCACGCTCCAGGGGGAGGGCCGCTCCGTGGGCCGTCCTTCTGTCTTCGTCCGCGCCTCGCGCTGCAATCTCCACTGCCACTGGTGCGACACCGACTACACCTGGAACTGGGAGGGCACCTCCTACCGGCACCAGCGCGACGCCGATCCCTCCTACCGGAAGCACCGGCGCGAGGAGCAGATCCTCGACCTCGGCATCCCCGCCATCGTGGACGCCGTCTCTGCCTTTCCCTGCCGGAACTACGTCTTCACCGGCGGCGAGCCGCTCGTGCAGGAAAAGGCCTGGGTGGACCTGATGGCGGCGCTGGACTCGGCGGAGGGCCGATGTCCCTTCTTCGAGATCGAGACGAACGGCACCCTCCTTCCCGGCCCCGAGTTCCTCGCCCGCATCGACCGCTTCAACGTCTCTCCCAAGCTGGCGAACTCGCGCGTCCCCGGGGCGATGCGCCGCAAGCCCGAGGTCCTCTCCGCTCTCGCCGCAACGGGCAAGGCCGACTTCAAGTTCGTGATCGGCTCGCAGGAGGACCTCGACGAGGCCCTCGTCCTGGTCGCCGACGCGGCGATCGATCCGGAGCAGGTCTTTCTCATGCCCGAGGCCCTCACCCTCGCGGAGCTGGAGGCGAACCAGAGCTCCGTCGCAGCCATGGCCCAGGCGCATGGATTCCGCTATTCCGACCGCCTCCACCTGCGTCTCTACGGCGCGAAGCGAGGAGTGTAGGGGAGAGGGGTGCGACCGTAGTCGGATGCTGCGTAGGTTCGCCCCACCCGCCGTGGGATCCGGTTCCGCCTGAGTTTCGTCAGCTCCCCAGAAAAGCCGATCCTCGGCCATACGGTTGAGCGCCCGGCGGGTCTCCGGAAAGCAGTCGGCGAGCCGCTCGTAGACGCCGCGGACGGCATATTCCTCCGCCAGGGGATGGCGGCCCGCGACGCGGAAGGACTGGCGCGCGACGCCCTCGTAGTAGCCGAGCCCCGGAGCCCCGCGCCGCTCGGCCCGCCGTTCGAGAAAGCGCGGGAAGAGGCCGGTGAGGACGAGGAAGCGGTTGCCGCATTGCACTTCGAGGAAGAAGCGCTCGCAGGGACTCGCCTCGGCGAGGCGCTCGACGATGTCGACATGGTAGGTGAACTCAGCCTCGGGACGGTCCCGGCCTCCTCCACCTGCCAGCGCTCCTCTCGCGTGGTCGGCCAGCGTCGCGGCGACATAGTCGGCGATCTCGAGGTCGTCGATGCCCGCCTCCTTGAGGCTGCGCCGCACGAGGACGAAGAAGTAGAGCTCCGGCGAGATCGCCAGTGGAGCGGCCAGCTCCATCACCGCGCGGAAAAGGCTCTCGTGGTCGAGAAAGGCGGCGAGGGCGTCCGGCTCGTCGAAGAGCCCTTCGAGAAAGGCTCTCGCCGGCTCTCCGCCCCCGAGGGTGGCGGCGATGAACTCGAAATCCCGCGGCTGGAGCCGCGCCCGGCAACTGGTGGGGACAAGGTTCATGTCAGTAGGACGATCCTGCGCTTCTGCTTAGGAGCACTTCCCGCGCCAAGCCGGGAGTTCAATCCGGCTTCTCCGGCGAAGCGGCAAAGGGATGCATCGCTTCGCGGACGCGCTCGTAGAGCTCGCTTTCCCACCCGATCCCGTCGATCTCCGGCGCATCCTTTCGCGTGCGGAAATCCCACGGTGCGATGACCGCCTCCACCTTCCTTGTTCCCACCTGTGCGACGAGAGTGAAGAGATCCTCGATGGCCTCGTCGCCGATGGCGATGCAGCCGATCG
>CAYSZN010000547.1:0-3031 GCA_964435425.1 uncultured Akkermansia sp.
TTAGAAGGCTGCCAACAGAGACGCAAGAAAAAGGCGAAGTTTTATAAAATATCCTGTATTTTTAATAAAAACAAGCCCCGGGATCGAGTTCCATTCGACCCTATTGGGCCTGGCACCCGACAGGGTCAGGTGAGAGAAATGGAACAAGATGGCCCTGCCGAGTGAAACCATCGAAGGCAGAACCTTGTTGCCGAGGCCATTGGCCTCGGTCGAACGTCGTAAGGACACTCGTTCCACGCCCAATGGACGCGGCTACAGCGCTGGCGCGTCTTTCGGCCAAGTCCGGCGGACGGCGGAAGGAATTCCGCCCTACAGCACAACCACTCGCTCACCCACGCTCCGAGATCGGAGCGATGGGCTGGTCCTCGGTCGGGCCGGTGTAGAGGGTGAGCGGGCGGTAGAGGCGGTTGTCGTCGAGCTGTTCGAGGACCTGGGCGGTCCAGCCGGCGGCGCGGGAGATCGCGAAGATGGGTGTGAAAAGGTCGGTCGGGATGCCGAGGGAATAGTAGACCGTGGCCGAATAGAAATCGACGTTGGCGTTCAGGTCCTTCCGCTCCTTCATCAATCCGGCGATGCGCTCGGACATGTCGATCCACTTCGTCTCGCCGAGCTCCTTGGTCAGCTTCACCGCCATCTTGCGGAGGAAGGGCGCGCGCGGGTCGAGGGTGCGGTAGACGCGGTGGCCGATGCCCATGATCTTCCGTTTGTTCGCCAGCGCGTCCTCGATGTAGGCGTCGACCTTGTCGAGGCTGCCGATCTCCTGCAGCATGTGGATGACGCCTTCGTTGGCTCCGCCGTGAAGGGGGCCTTTCAGAGTTCCGATCGCCGAGGTGATCGCCGAATAGAGGTCCGACAGGGTCGCGACGGTGACGCGCGCGCTAAAGGTCGAGGCGTTCATGCCGTGGTCGGCATGCAGGGTGTAGGCGGCGTCGAGGGTACGGGTCGCCTCCTCGCCGGGCGCCTGTCCGTTGACAAGGTAGAGGAAGTGCGCCGCCTCGCTGAGGTCGTCGCGCACGGGCATGAGATCGAGCCCCTGCCGGGCGCGGTGGAAATGGGCGACCATCATCGGCATGGTCGCGCAGATGGCCATGGCGCGATCCTCGTTGAGGGAGCGGTCCTGATCACCGCCGCGGCGGTCGTAGAGCCCCAGCATGCTGACGCCGGTGCGGAGCACGTCCATGGGCGCGGCGTCCTTCGGCGCGGAGCGGAGGAAGTCGATCACGCCCTGGGGCAGATGGCGGTGCGAGCGGAGGTTCTTGGTGAAGCCATCCAGCTCGGCCTGCGTCGGGAGCTTGCGCCGATGGAGCAGGAACATGACCTCCTCGAAGGTGCATTGCTCGACGAGATCCTGGATGTTGTAACCGAGATAGCGAAGGATCCCCGCCTGGCCCTGCACGTCGCTGAGGCAGGACTCGTTTGCGATGACCCCCTCCAGCCCCTTCGAATATTCCGGTTTGTCCGACATAAGTTGCTCTCTTTCTATGAAATCGATGCTCCGGAATCAATCCCGGAAGCGTTTTCCGCATCCCTCTCTTCCTCAGCCCATGGCACGGACAAGGGCCTGGCCCATGTCGGAAGGATTCTTCGCCACTTCGATACCCGCATCGCGGAGGGCCTCGATCTTCGCTTCGGCGGTACCCTTTCCGCCCGAGACGATCGCTCCGGCGTGGCCCATGCGGCGACCGGGAGGCGCGGTCGCCCCGGCGATGAAGGCGGCCATGGGCTTCTTGCAGTTCTCCTTGGCCCAAGCCGCGGCGATCTCCTCGTTCGAGCCGCCGATCTCGCCGATCATGATGATGGCCTCGGTCTCGGGGTCGTCGTTGAACATCTTCAGCACATCGAGGTGGCTGGTGCCGTTGATAGGGTCGCCGCCGATCCCCACGCTGGTGCTCTGGCCGAGACCGAGCTGGGTGAGCTGCCAGACGGCCTCGTAGGTGAGGGTGCCGCTGCGGGAGACGACGCCGACCTTGCCGCGCTTGTGGATGTAGCCGGGAGCGATGCCGATGCGGCAGCCGCCGTGGGAGTCCTTGCCGAGGCCGGGAGTGACGATGCCGGGGCAGTTCGGTCCGATGAGGCGGGCCTTCTTGCCCTCCATCGCGGCGCGCACGCGCATCATGTCCATCACGGGAATGCCCTCGGTGATGGCGACGACGAGCTCGCAGCCCGCATCGACCGCCTCGAGGATGGCGTCGCCGGCGAAAGGCGGCGGCACGAAGATCGCGGACACGGTCGCGCCCGTGACCTCGACCGCCTCGGCGACGGTGTCGAAGATGGGGACGCGGTCGGCGAAGAGCTGCCCGCCCTTGCCGGGGGTCACCCCGGCGACGAGCTGCGTGCCGTAGTCGAGGCTGAGCTGGGCGTGGCGTCCGCCGAAGGAACCGGTGATCCCCTGAACGAGGATCTTCGTGTTTTCGTCAACAAGGATGGACATGGAAAGTGTTCAGTTGCGAGTGTTCAGTTTTCAGCGGGAGGCGGATTCGGGAGATGTGGGCGGTTCGTCTTCTTAGTTCTAGCTGAACACTGAAAACTGAACACTTTCAAACTTCTACGCGGCGATGGCCGCGACCGCCTTCTCGGCGGCATCGGCGAGGGTGTCGGCGGAAACGAGGGCGACGTCGGATTCGGCGAGGGTGCGCTTGCCGGCCTCCACGTTGTTGCCTTCGAGGCGGACGACGAGGGGAATGCCCAGCTCGACCTCCTTGCAGGCGGCGACGATGCCCTTGGCGATGACGTCGCAGTCCATGATGCCTCCGAAGATGTTCACGAGGATGGCCTTCACCTTCGGGTCGCCGAGGATGATCTTGAAGGCGTTGGTGACCTGCTCCTGCGTCGCACCGCCGCCCACGTCGAGGAAGTTGGCGGGCTCGCCGCCGCAGTGCTTGATGATGTCCATCGTCGCCATGGCGAGGCCGGCGCCGTTGACGAGGCAGGCGATGTTGCCGTCGAGGCCGATGTAGTTGAGATCGTATTCGGAGGCGGCGACTTCGCGGGGGTCTTCCTCTTCCTTGTCGCGCATGGCGACGATTTCCGG
>CAYSZN010000548.1:0-3020 GCA_964435425.1 uncultured Akkermansia sp.
CAGTCCCTTCAGGGCAAGGGCCCGCACGGCGTCGTCCGGCTCGCCCGGCAGCAGGACAAGGCCACAGCCGCCTTCTGCGGATCGCTGGAAGACCGTGCGCTGGAGCAGGACTTCGGCCCCGTCGTGGAGATCCGCGATCCCTCCGACGACCTCGCCGGCAATCTCGCCCGCGGCCGCGAGCGGCTCCGCGAGGCGGCCCGGTGCTTTGCCCCGACCCTGTCCCGTCTCCTGCCCAACCCTCTCTGACCCCATGGCCGGCTCCGACTTCATCCCGGGTCTCGAAGCCCCCGCACCGTCCTACCCGACCCGCTTCGACCTCCGGCTCGGCGACTGCGTCGCGGGGATGCGGACGCTGCCCGACGAGTCGGTCGATCTCGTCGTGACCTCGCCGCCCTACAATCTCGGGATCGGCTACGGGAGCTACGACGACTCGCTCGCCTCGGACGACTACCTCGCCTGGTCGCTGGAGTGGGCCGGGGAGGTGAAGCGACTCCTCAAGCCCGACGGCACCTTCTTCCTCAATGTCGGGGCCGCGCCCGCGAACCCCTGGATGCCCCACGAGCTCGCCCTCGCCCTGCGTCCCCTCTTCGCGCTCCAGAACACGATCCACTGGATCAAGTCCATCACCGTCGAGCCCCGCGGCGGCGAGCCGGTCTCGGTCGGACATTTCAAGCCGATCAACTCGAAGCGCTTCCTCAACGACTGCCACGAGTTCGTCTTCCACTTCACGAAGACGGGCAAGGTCCCCATCGACCGCCTCGCCGTGGGCGTGCCCTACGCCGACAAGAGCAACATCGCCCGCTGGGGCCACACCTCGGGACGCGACCGGCGCTGCCGGGGGAACAACTGGTTCATCCCCTACGAGACCATCGTCTCCCGCCGCAAGGAGCGTCCCCATCCCGCGACCTTCCCCGTCGGGCTCGCGAAGAAATGCATCGCCCTGCACGGCGGCGATCCCGCCTCGCTCACGCTGCTCGAGCCCTTCCTCGGCATCGGCCACGCCGCCGTCGCCGCCGGGGAAATGGGTGTGGGCCGCTGCATCGGCTTCGAGATCGACGAACCCTACCTCGCCGAGGCGCGCTCGCGGCTCGGGTTGGCGGCGAGGGACTGACGATGTCCGCTACTTCCCGACCTTCGCCTTCAGATCGGTCCAGAAGGCCTCGACGCTGTCCTTCCGGATCTGCCGTCCGGGGATGTGGATGAACGCATCGGCAGGCACGGCGGAAGTATCGCCTCCGGCGAGGGTGTGGAGCACCTTCACGGACTGGTAGCCGTATTCGTAGGGATTCTGCACCACGGTGCCGTGGACGGCTCCCGACTGGATTCCAGCCAGGGTCCCGTCGTCCTCGTCGAAGCCGACCACCTTCACCTTGCCGAGCTTGCCCGCCTGCTCCAGGGCCTGGAGGATCGCCGGAGGATTGTAGGCGAAGAGGCCGACCATCGCGTCGATCTCCGGGTGCCGCGAGAGGGTGTCCTCGGCGTTGGCCTTGGCTCTGGCGAAATCGAAGGCGTCGGTGAGCGTGCCGAGAATCCTGAACCCGTTCCCCTCGGCGATCGCGGCGGGCGGGTCGAAGCGCGACGGATCCTCGGAGCGCCCGAGCAGCTCGTCGATGACGCCCTGGCGGCGCTTGCGGGCGTTGTCCTGCTCCATCCGTCCCACCAGGAGCATGATCTCCCCGCCCTGGGGCAGGGCCTCCTTCACGAGCTGGCCGCAGAGTCGCCCCGCGGTGTAGTTGTCCATCCCGATGTAGGCGAGGCGCTGCGACTCCGGGGCATCGGAGTCGTGGGTGACCAGCTTCGTGGCGGCGGCGACGCGGTCCAGCATCTCGGTCTGGTTGCCCGGATCGATGGGGCTCACCGCGACTCCGGCATAGCCGCGCGTCACCGCGTCCTCCATCATCTGCTTCTGGTCGGTGAGCGAGCCGGGCATGAACACGCCGACCTCGACCCCGAGCTCCTTCCCCGCCTGCTTCGCCCCGGCCTCGGCGATGGTCCAGAACTCGGCCACGCCGTTCGTGATGAAAGCGTACCGCGGGGCGGCACCGCCTCCCGCCTCCGGGGTATCGCGGCATCCCCCGAGACCAAGGGCGAGCGCGGACGAAAGGAAAACCGTTCGGATCGGTCGGAAAGACATGCGCGGAGACTAGCGCCCACGCCTCCCCAGGAAAAGCTTTTTCGGAGACCGGGCGCGGTCGCGCCACCGGATGGACCTCAGTCCACCAGCGTGTCGATCTTCTTCGCCACCTCGATGTCGGCCTCGGTGAGGCCGCCCGCATCGTGGGTGGTGAGGCGCAGCGTGACCGTACACCAGCGGATGTCGATGTCGGGATGGTGGCCCGCCTCCTCGGCGATCTCGGCGACCGCGTTGACGAAGTCGATTCCCTCCATGAAGTCGTCGAACTCCAGCGCGCGCACGATGGAGCTGTTTTCAAGATCCCACTCGGGGAGCTTCTTCAGGAGAGCGGGAAGCTCGTCTGCGTCGATCAGTTCTGACATGGCCGGGGAGGATTGCAGTTGCCTCTTCTAACGGAATACGCCGCCGCCGCAACCGTTAAATCGCCCCATGGCGAAAGAAAATTGCGGGCCGACGACGCCGGATTTCCCCCGCCAACGCCTCCCGGCCGGCCGGCCCGCACGCAGAGGAGGGGCAAAATCGGATTGCAGGGAGGCCAGTTTCGTTCAATCCTCCCCCTGCGCGCGCACCCCTCGAGGCGGACGCCCCGTCAACGATTCTTCCAACACTCACCCCCCTTATATTCCCATGGCACACGGCAAAATCTACAGCAACATCGTCGAAACGGTCGGCAACACCCCCCTCGTCAGGCTCAACCGCGTCACCGAGGGCCTCGAGGCGACCGTCGCCCTCAAGTGCGAGTTCTTCAATCCCCTCGGCTCCGTCAAGGACCGCATCGGCATGGCCATGGTCGAGGCCGCCGAGGCCTCCGGCGAGATCACCAAGGACACCGTCATCATCGAGCCGACGAGCGGCAACACCGGCATCGCCCTCGCCTTCGTCTGCG